>JBGPLW010000025.1:0-15223 GCA_041486645.1 Gaiellaceae bacterium
GCGAAGCAGGCGATCGTCGCGTGGCTCGCCGAGCAGGGCCGCGGCAAGCCGACGATCAACTACCGCCTCCGCGACTGGGGCTTCTCGCGGCAGCGCTACTGGGGCTGCCCGATCCCGATCATCTACTGCGACGACTGCGGCGCGGTGGCGGTGCCGGACGACGAGCTGCCCGTGCTGCTCCCGGAGGTCGACGACTACCGCCCGAAGGGGCAGCCGCCGCTCGCCTCGAACCACGAGTGGATGCACGTCCCGTGCCCGCGCTGCGGCAAGGACGGCGTGCGCGAGGCCGACACGATGGACACGTTCGTCGACTCCTCCTGGTATTTCCTGCGTTACGTCGATCCGCACGATGCCGCGGCGCCGTTCGAGCGCGCCGCGGTCGACTACTGGCTACCGGTGTCGCAGTACATCGGCGGCATCGATCATGCGACGGGTCATCTCATGTACTCGCGCTTCTTCGTGAAAGTGCTGAACGAAATGGGAATGGTCGGCTTCCGAGAGCCGTTCGCGCGGCTCTTCCATCAGGGCTGGGTGCAGATGGGCGGCTCGAAGATGTCGAAGTCGAAGGGGAACGTCACGGGCCCCGACGCACTCGCGCGCGAGTACGGCGCCGACTCCGTCCGGCTGTACATCCTCTTCATGGGCCCCGCCGACCAGGACATGGAGTGGACGCCGGACGGCATGGACGGGATGTCGCGCTTCGTTCGCCGCCTCTGGCGCACCGTGCTCGAGGTGTGCGAGGCGCCGCCGTCCAGCGCGGCGCCGACGGGGCCGCTCGCCCGCAAGGCGCACGAGACGATCGCGCGCGTCAGCGACGACATCGGCCGCCGGTTCCAGTTCAACACGCCGATCGCCGCGGTGATGGAGCTCGTGAACGATCTCTCGCGCGCCGGTGCGTCCGATCCCGGGGCGCGCTTTGCTGCCGAGACCGCCGTCTCGCTGATCCAGCCGTACGCGCCGCACGTCGCCGAGGAGCTGTGGCAGCGGCTGGGCCATGAACGCCTCTGGATCCACCCCTGGCCCGTGGCCGACGAGTCGTTCCTCGAGCGCGAGACGTTCGAACTCGTCGTTCAGGTGAACGGCAAGGTGCGCGACCGCATCGAGGTCGACTCCGATTTGCCCGAGGGCGAATTGATCGAGCGGGCCCTCGCGTCGTCGCGCGTGCAAGCGCATCTGAACGGCGTCGAGGTGCGGAAGACGATCGTCGTGCCGGGCAAGCTCGTCAATCTCGTGGTCGGATAGGGCGGTATCTCGGGCGGCGATAGGCCCCCGCGCCTCGGCCTGATATCTCCCGGCCATGGTTCTCGCGGTCGCTGCCGTCGTCGTCGGCTCGTGGAGCAAGGCGCCGTCCCTCGTGGCGGCGCGCTCCGCCCACGCCGTGGTCGCTGCCGGGGACGCGGTCTTCGCGCTCGGCGGCTCGGGGGCGGACGGAACGCCGGTCGGTGTCGAGCGCTTCGACGGGAAGCGCTGGAGCGTCGCGACGACGCTGCCGGACGACGGCCTGAACGCGCCCGCGGCGGTCGCGCTCGGCGGGCGCATCTACCTGATCGGCGGCTTCGCCGGGACGACGAACCTGCCGGTCGACGCCGTACGGGTCTTCGACCCGTCCGCGCACGCGTGGTCGTCCGCGGCGCCTCTGCCCGCGCCGCGCGGCGGCCACGCGGCGGTCGTCCTCGACGGCAAGATCCATGTGCTCGGCGGCGGCAACGCCGTCTCGACGATCGCCGACCACTCGGTTTACGACCCTGCGACCGACTCGTGGACGGAGGCGGCGCCCTTGCCGCGCGCGGAGGGAAGCCCCGCAGCCGTCGTCTTCGGCGGGAAGCTCTACGCAATCGGCGGCCGCAGCGGCTTCTCGGACTACGGCGACGTGTACGTGTACGACGCGGCGAAGGACGCCTGGACGCGAGGGCCGTCGATCCCGCCGCGCGGGACGGCGGGCGCAGTCGTCTACCGCGGCGCGATCTATCTCTTCGGCGGCGAGTCGCAGGCGTCCGGGACGACGCTGAAGGACGTGCTGCGCTTGACCCGCGGCGCAACGTCGTGGCAGCGCGTGAGCGCGATGCCGACCGCGCGGAACTATGCGCGCGCAGTCGTGTTTCGCGATGCGGTGTACGTCGTCGGCGGCAGCCGTTCGTTTGGCTCGAGCCATTCGGCGGCGGGAAGCCGGATGGTCGAGCGCTTCTTCGTGCAGAAGCCCTGACCCTTTCGTGACGGTTGCGCCGCGACCATTCGCGGCGTGGATCTGCACTCGCTCACGGTCACGCAGCGCCGCGTGCTCGCGGGCGTCGTGCTGCTCGTCGTGCTCGTGTTCTTCGGCGTGCCGCGGCTCGCGCACCACGGCGCCTCCGGAACTGCGGTGCCGCCGCTGCGCGCGCCGCGAGCCGTGCACCGAGCGGCGGCGGCGAAGCTCGTCGTCGACGTTGCCGGTGCGGTGCGGCGGCCGGGCCTCTACCGGCTCGAGGTGGGCGCGCGTGTCGCCGACGCGCTCGCCGCAGCGGGCGGAGCGACGCGCCGCGCGAACGTCGACGCGGTCAACCTCGCCGCGCCGCTCGCCGACGGCCTCCAGGTGGTCGTTCCGGTGCGCGGCGCCGCGGGTGCGTCGAGCAGTCCGTCGTCGACGGCTCCGGTCGACCTCAATTCGGCCTCGGTCGAGCAGCTCGATGCGCTTCCCGGCATCGGCCCGTCGACCGCGCAGAAGATCGTCGATTACCGGCAGGCGCACGGCGCGTTCCACTCGCTCGAGGAGCTCGACGCGGTGCCCGGAATCGGCGCGGGTCGCATCGCGCAGCTGAAGGGCCTCGTCGTTCCATGATCCGCGCGCCGTATCTCTTCGCGGGCGCGCTCGTCGCGGGCCTCGCGGCGTCGACGGCCGTGCGATTCTCTCTCGCAGCGGCGGTGCTCCTCGTGCTGCCTGCGCTCCTCCGGATGCGCGTCACAGTCCTGTGCCTGCTGCTGCTCGCGGGCTGGTGGTGGGGAAGCGCGCGGCTCGACGCGCTCGACCGTAGCGTGCTCGTGACGAGCGTCGGCACTGCCGGCCGCGCGGTCGTCACCGTTGCCGAGCCGCCGAAGCGCGGCCGGTGGGACGTGCACGTTCGCGCCGTCGTGCTTCGCTGGCGCGGCGGGCACGTGCACGAGCCGGTGCTCCTGCAGCTCCCGGGCACGCGGGCGCCGCCGCAGGGAGCCCGCCTGACCGTGCTCGGCATCCTCCGGCCGCCGCCCGACTACGAGCGCGCCTGGCTTCGCCGTCACGGCGTCCATGTCGTGCTGCGCGCGTCGGCGTGGAGGGTGATCCGGCTGCGCGGCGGCGTCGCCGACCGGCTGCACGGCTGGCTCGCGCGTGCCTCGACCCCCGGTCTCGCGGGAGAACGGCGCGCGGTCCTCGAGGGCGTCGTCCTCGGCGAGGACGGCGGCCTCTCGGAGTCGCTGCGGCAGCGGTTCCGCGCGTCGGGTCTCTATCACCTGCTCGCCGTCAGCGGCGGGAACGTGCTCGTCGTCGCAGGTGGGGCCGCCGGGCTCGCGCTCCTGCTCGGGATCGGGCGGCTCGCGGCGGAGGTGATCGCGCTCGTCGCGATCGGCGCGTATGTGCTCGCGGTCGGGCCGCAGCCGTCGGTCATCCGTGCAGGCATCGCCGGTGCGCTGCTGTCGCTCGCCTGGCTGACCGGCCGCCAGCGCGACCGCTGGTACGCGCTCCTCGTCGCGGCCGTCGTCCTGCTCGCCTGGAATCCGTGGAACGTGCTCGATCCGGGGTTTCAGCTCTCGTTCGCCGCGGTCGTGTCTATCTTCGTCCTCGCGCCGCGCTTCAAGCGGTCGCTCGAGGGCTATCCGGTTCCCGCGTGGGCGCGCAGCTGCATCGCGATCTCCGCGGCGTGCGGTCTCTGCACCGCGCCGATCTCGTGGCTCCACTTTCATGCGATTCCCATGCTGACCGTGCCGGCGAACGCGGCCGCGGCGCCCGTCATGCCGCCGATGCTCGCGCTCGCCTTGCTCGCGGCGATCCTGCCGCCTGCCGGGCCGCTGCTCGCGCAGCTCAGCGGGCTCTGCGCGGCGTACCTCGCCGGCTGCGCCCGCTTCTTCGGCGGGCTCCCGGGTGCGCAGGCCCGCTCGCCCGCGGCGGTGGCTGCGCTCGCGTCGGGCGTGCTCCTCGCGGCCGCTTATGCTTGGCGTCGTGGCGAACGAGTTGAAGCCGGTCTATCTGCTGCACGGCAGCGACCGTCCGAAGATCGTCCGCGCCGTTCGTCGTCTTCGTGACCGCATCGGCGACGACTCGACCGAGCATCTGAATGCGCGCGAGGTGTCGGGCGCCGACGTTGTCGCGTCCTGCAACTCGCTTGGGCTCTTCATCGGCGAGGGACGGCTCGTGATCGTCGACGAACCGGAGAAGTGGAAAGCGGCGGACGTGAAGGACGTCGTCGCGTACCTCGCGTCACCCGCGCCCAGTACGGTGCTCGCGTTCGTCGCGGAGGAGATCAAGTCCGACTCTGCGCTTGCGAAGGCGGTTGCGAAGGCAGGCCAGGTGCTGACGTACGACGTCACGAAGCGGAAGCTGCCGGAGTGGGTCGCCGAGCAATTCGCCCGTGCGGGTGCGAAGGCCGACACGGATGCGTGTCGCGCGCTGATCGACATCGTCGGCGACGACCTCGACGAGCTCTCGACCGAGATCGAGAAGCTCTCGACCTGGGCCGGCGGCGACACGGTGTCGCTGCGCAACGTCGAGCAGATGGCCGCCGGCCGCGCGGAGACGTCGATCTTCTCGCTGACGGACGCGTGGGGGAGACGCGACATCGGCGCGGTGCTCCGCTCGGCGGAGGAGATCATGGAGCGCTCGCACCGGCCGCGGTCGGGCGAGCTGATGCGCATCATCGCGTCACTCGTGAATCACGTCGGCCGCGTGCGCCGTTGCCAGAAGCTCGCCGACGAAGGAGTGCGTCCGCGCGACGCGGCGCCGCGGTTGAAGATGCACCCGTTCGCGGCGGAGAAGGCGTTCGCCCAGGCGGCGAACTTCTCGGCCGAGGAGCTGGGCGACGCGCTCGTCCGGCTCGCCGAGCTCGATGCGGCGGCGAAGGGCGGCTCGCGGCTCCCGGCCGACCTCGAGCTCGAGCGCGCGCTCGTCGACGTGACGCGCGGGCGCGCGGGCTAACGCTTGATGTGAAACATCGAGCGTTGCGGCCGCGAACGCGGACGCCTTCAGGGGTCTTCGCGCGCGCAGGCGTCCGCGCTCGCGGATGCGTGCGCTTGCGCCAACAAGCGAAACCTACTTCTGGCCGGCGACGAGCTTCGCGGCCTGCGCCTTGCGGCGGGCGGCGGTGTTCTTGTGGAGCGCGCCGCTCGAGGCGGCCCGGTCGAGCCAGCTCACGAGCTCGCGGCGGCGCTCGTCGATCGCGGCGGAGTCGCCGGCGTCGACCGCGTCCTTGAGGCGCCGCATGAGCGTCTTCGAGGTCGAGCGCCAGCGCAGGTTCTCGACCCGCTGCCGGGTGGCCTGGCGTACGCGCTTCTCTTGCTGTCTGATGTTCGGCATAGGCGAAAAAAGGCCCGCTGTAGCGGGCTCGAAGATGGTAGCAGGCGGCAGGAGAGGCCTGCGCGGGCGGGAACTCACGGAGAATGGCCGAGAAGCGTTCCTCGGATCGCCGCAAGCAGCCGAACCGCCGCTCGAGCGACGATCGGCGGGAGCAGGAGGAGGGACCGCCGCCCGATGCCGAGGAGCGGCGCAGCGGCTCCGATCGCCGCACGGGCGACGACCGCCGCAGCGGCAAGGATCGTCGCTCCGGCAGCTGACGTACGCTCCGCGGCGTGAGCGACGCCGACCGCGAGCGGGAGCTGCGCAGGCTCGAGCGCGACCGCCGCCGCGTCGCCCGAGGCGGTAAGGCCTACTTCGAGGACGTGCCGCCGCTCGCGGAGGCCGGGCCCGATGACCCGACGCTCGTGCTCCGCGCCGACGAGCTCCAGCCGCGTGACGCGGCAGAGACCGACCTTTTCACGACGTCCGAGACGTCGATCATCCCGCCCGCCGAAACCCGTGAGCTCGGCGACCCGCCACGACGGCGGCTCGCGGTCTCGACCGCGATCTTCGCGGTGGCCACGGGGCTCTCGCGTGTGCTCGGCCTCGTCCGGGAGGTCGTCGCGTCCTATTACTTCGGCGCGGCCGGCAAGATCAACGCGTTCACGATCGCGTTCCAGCTGCCGAATCTCGTGCGCGCTCTCGTTGCCGACGCTGCGCTCTCGTCCGCGTTCGTGCCCGTGTTCATCGACCTGCTGCGCACCGACAAGAAGCGCGCGTGGCGGGTTGCCTCGTCGCTCTTCTGGTTGATGCTGCTCGGCCTGACGGCGCTGAGTGCGCTCTTCATCCTCCTGGCGCCGTGGGTGATCCACATCTTCGGCGATCCGGGCCACGACCGCGCGCTCGCCGTTGGCCTGTCGCGCGTCCTCTTCCCGATCGTGACGCTGCTCGGCGTCTCCGGGATCATCGTCGGGATTCTCAACAGCTACGACCACTTCACCGTGCCCGCGATCTCGCCGGTGTTTTGGAACATCGCGATCATCGCCGGCCTCGCGATCGGCGTGCCGCAGGCGCACTCGATGAACACGAAGCTCTACGTGTACGCGGTCTCGATCCTGATCGCGACCTTCATCCAGGTGTTCCTGCCCCTGCCGTGGCTGCGTGGGCGCGACGACCGGCTGCGACTCGTTCTCGACTGGCGCGACCCCGCGGTGAAGACCGTCTTCGTGAACATGGTCCCGGTCACGCTCGGGCTCGGTTTGATCAACGTGAACGCCGTGATCGACATGTTCTTCGCGTCGCGGATCATCGACCCGAATCTCGCGCCGACCGCGATCCAGAAGGCGTTCCTCGTCTACATGCTGCCGCAGGGGATGTTCTCGGTCGCGATCGCGACCGTCCTGTTTCCGACACTGTCGCGCTACGCATCGGACGCGCGCGTCACGGGTCGCTACGACGGCTTTCGCGACACCGTGAGCGTCGGCCTAAGGCAGATCGCGTTCCTGCTCGTGCCGGCGGCCGTCGTGAGCGCGGTGCTCGCCGAGCCGATCGTGCGGCTCCTCTTCCAGCGCGGCGCGTTCCACCCGAACCAGACGCCCGTCGTCGCATCGGCGCTCGCGGCGTTCAGCGCGGGCCTCGTCTTCAACGGCGCGATGCTGATGCTGAACCGCGCGTTCTTCTCGTTGCAGTCGAACTGGGTGCCGACGTGGATCGCGCTCGGCAACCTGTTCCTGAACGGCGTGCTCGACTACGTGCTCGGCAAATGGGTCGGGATCTGGGGCATCCCGCTTGCGACCGCGATCTGCAACATCGCCGGCACTTGGGCGCTCCTCGTCGTCTTGCGCGGCCGGATCCGCCGTGTCGGCGGCGCCGAGATCGCGTCGACGACGATCCGCGTCGTCGTCGCGTCCGCGGTCGTCGCCGCCGTCTCCTGGAGCGTCTGGCGCCCGCTCGACTCGGCGCTCGGGCGCACGTTCCCGGCGCAGCTCGTCTCGCTCGGCACCGCGCTCGCCGCGGCGATCGCCGTCTACTTCTTCTCCTGCCGGGTGCTCCAGGTGAGGGAGCTGGACGCGGTGCTGTCGCTGCGGTCGCGCCTGCGCCGCGCCTGAGCGACGACCGCCGGGGGCGATTCATCGCCGAGACCTCAACCATGGAGAGGACGCGGCATGAGCCGCGCCCTCCACCGTACTTCGGTTCGGAGTGAGCTACTTCTCGGTTGCGCAGATCACCCAGGGCCGGACAACGAGCTGGCCGCTGGAGTTGTTGTTGTAGCCCTCGACCAGCCAGCCGTTCGGCACGAACGACAGGGCTGGATCGCCGGGAGTAGGCGTGTATGCGCCTGTCAGCGACACGACGTTCCCGTCCTTGTCGATCTGAGCAGGTGCAGAGGTCACGATCTGAAGCCCGTGCTCTGCAGCAGCACCCTCGTCGGCGCGACTGAATCCGCCTCCGAGTGCGACCTTGTCGGTGCCGCAGCGAACCCAGGACTGCTGGAGCGTCGCACCGGAGTCACCGACCCATTGCAGAGTCGAGTTGGCGCGCCCACCAGGGAACGTGCTGAGCTGCGTCAAGCCGGGGTACGGCCCGTCCGTCTGGATGTTGCTGACGCCGGGTGGCCCCTGCTCGCCCTTGTCGCCTCTGTCGCCCTTGTCGCCCTTGTCGCCGTTGGAACCTCTCGCACCCGGCGTGCCGGTCTCGCCCTTCAGGCCCTGCGAGCCCGTGTCGCCCTTCTGTCCGTGGAGCGACTTGACGAGGGCCGCCGACAGATCGTGTGCCTGGATCGTGTGGTTGACCAGGTGGCGCGAGTTGATCGAGTGAGCCTTGATGTCTTTGCCCGCGATCATGCTCTGTACGGTGCCGCTGGCGGTGGCGGTCAACCCGAGCACCGCGGCGAGCGCGAGCAGCATCCACAGCATCTTGCTGCGCATCACATCCTCCTTTTCTAGGGGCGCACTCCCCTTCTGCTGACCCCTCGGCGCGCCTCATGTCCCCCTCGACGCGCGCTTCGTAGGTCCGCCACGAGCAGACGCTTGTCGTCAGTAGGAACTACTGAACCGGCGAAGGTGCTCGACGCTACGGTGACGACGCAGCTTCTTCGTCATCGGCCGCAAAGGCCGGCGAGGCCCGAATCCCCGAAACCCCAGCGAAAACCGGGCTCACAAGTACCATCGCCGTGAGCCCATGGACCAGAGCAAGATCCGCAACTTCTCGATCATCGCGCACATCGACCACGGCAAGTCGACGCTCGCGGACCGCATCCTCGAGATCACCGAGGCGGTCTCCGCGCGCGACATGCGCGCCCAGCTCCTCGACTCGATGGACCTCGAGCGCGAGCGCGGGATCACGATCAAGGCGCAGGCCGTCCGCGTCTCCTGGAAGGGCCATGAGCTCAACCTGATCGACACGCCGGGGCACGTGGACTTCACGTACGAGGTGTCGCGCTCCCTCCAGGCGTGCGAGGGAGCGCTCCTCGTGGTCGACGCGGCGCAGGGGATCGAGGCGCAGACCCTCGCGAACGCCTATCTCGCGATCGAGAACGGGCTCGAGATCGTCCCGGTCGCGAACAAGATCGACCTGCCGCAGGCCGACCCGGACGCCGCTGCGCTCGAGGTCGCCGACCTGCTCGGCGACGATCCGGCGCGCGTTCTGCGCATCTCGGCGAAGACCGGCATGAATGTCGACCAGGTTCTCGACGCGATCATCGAGCGCGTCCCGCCGCCGGCCGGTGATGCGAACGCGGCGCCGCGCGCGCTCATCTTCGACTCGTCATACGACCAGTACCGCGGCGTGCTCGCGTTCGTCCGCATGGTCGACGGCTCGTTCTCGCGTCGCGAGCCGCTGCAGGCGATGGCCACAGGCACGCGCTTCGACGCGGAGGAGCTCGGCTTCTTCTCGCCGTCGATGATCCCCGTCGAGTCGCTCACTGCGGGCGAGGTCGGCTACGTCGTCACGGGGTTGAAGGACGTCTCGAGCCTGCGCGTCGGCGACACGCTCACGTCGGTCTCCCGCCGCGCGACCGAGGCGCTGCCCGGCTACAAGGACGTGAAGCCGATGGTGTTCGCCGGTCTCTTCCCGACCGACTCGGACGAGTACCCGGAGCTGCGCGACGCACTCGAGCGGCTGAGGCTGAACGACGGGGCGCTCTTCTACGAACCGGAGACGTCGACCGCGCTCGGCTTCGGCTTCCGCTGCGGCTTCCTCGGCCTGCTCCACATGGAGATCGTGCGCGAGCGGCTCGAGCGCGAGTTCGACCTCGACCTGATCGTCACCGCGCCGAACGTCGCCTATCGCGTCAAGGAGAAGAACGGCGAGTGGCAGGAAGTGCACAACCCGGCCGAGTTCCCCCGCGAGTTCGAGGAGGTCGAGGAGCCGTACGTGAAGGCGTCGATCATCGTGCCGAAGGAATACGTCGGCGCGGTGATGGAGCTCAACAACGAACGCCGCGGCTCGTTCGACCACATGGAGTACCTCTCGCCCGAGCGCGTCCACCTGACGTACGAGCTGCCGCTCGGCGAGATCGTCCTCGACTACTACGACCAGCTCAAGTCGCGCACGCGCGGCTACGCCTCGTTCGACTACGACCTCTCCGGCTTCACGGCCGGCAATCTCGTGCGCGTCGACGTGCTCGTCGCCGGCGAGACGGTCGACGCCCTCTCGCTGATCATCCACCGCGACTTCGCGTACGAGCGCGGCCGCCTGCTCGTCGAGAAGCTCCGCGAGGAGATCCCGCGCCAGATGTTCGACGTGCCGATCCAGGCGGCGATCGGGTCGCGCGTGATCGCACGCGAGACCGTGAAGATGCGCCGCAAGGACGTGCTCGCGAAGTGCTACGGCGGCGACATCTCCCGCAAGCGCAAGCTGCTCGAGAATCAGAAGAAGGGCAAGAAGCGCATGAAGCAGGTCGGCTCGGTCGAGGTGCCACAGGAGGCGTTTCTCGCCGTGCTCAACATCGGGCAGGGGCAGAAGAGCTGATGGCGCTCGAGATGCGCACGATGTGCGAGCGCTGCGACGCAGCTCTTTCGCCGGACGGCGACGCCGTCATCTGCTCGTTCGAGTGCACGTTCTGCACGGCCTGCGGCGAGGCGATGGAGCACGTCTGCCCGAACTGCGCCGGCGAGCTCGTGCCGCGACCGAAGCGGGCGAGCGCATGACCGGCGCGCGGCACCTGTACGTGCACCTGCCGTTCTGCGCCCACCGCTGCGGCTACTGCGACTTCGTCACCGTGACGGGCCGCGACGGTCAGCACCGCGCCTACGTCGACGCGCTCCTGCGCGAGCTCGAGCTCGAGCGCGGCCTGCTCGCACCGCAGCTCGAGACGATCTTCCTCGGCGGCGGCACGCCGACGTTCACGGCACTCGCCGAGCTCACGCGCCTGCTCGACGCGTTGCCGCAGGCGGCGGAGGTCACCGTCGAGGCGAATCCCGAGACGGTGACGCCCGAGCTCGCGAGCGCGCTCCGTGCTGCGGGCGTGTCGCGGGTGTCGCTCGGCGCCCAGACCTTCCGTCCCGAGCTGCTCCGCGTGCTCGAGCGTGTTGCCGGCCCTGACGACGTCCGACATGCCGTGCATCATCTCCGTGATGCCGGATTTGACAACATCTCGCTCGACCTCATCTACGGGATCCCCGGCCAGAGCCCCGCCGATCTCGAAGCCGATCTCGGCGACGCCCTCGCGCTCGAGCCGGAGCACCTGTCCTGCTACGAGCTCGAGGCGAAGCCGGGAACGCGCTTCACCCATGCCTGGGGAGAGGAGCTCCGCCGGCAGGCCGACGCGATGGAGGACTACTTCGAGCGCGTCGTCGCAACGCTGACCGGCGCGGGCTACCGCTGGTACGAGACGGCCAACTTCTGCCGCGCGGATGACGTGCGGGACCTCCGCTCGCGGCACAACCTCGGCTACTGGCTCGGCCACGACTACCTCGGGCTCGGGATCGGCGCGGTCTCCACAATCGAGAAGCGGCGCTGGCGCACGACGCCGCAGCTCGGGCGCTATCTCACGGCCCTCGCTGCGGGCGAGTCGCCCGAGCGCGAGCTCGAGGAGCTGGACGGCGACGTCCGCGCACGCGAGCGCGTGATGCTCGGGCTCCGCCTCGACGAGCCGCTCCCGCTCGCCGGGCTCCGGCATGCGCTCGACGCGACCGGCCTCGCGCGGGTGGAGCAGCTCGGCCTCGCGGAGCGCACCGAGTCGACGCTCACGCTCACCGAGCGCGGCCGCTATCTCGGCGGCGCCGTCACCGTCGAGCTGCTCGCGTGAAGGCCGCCGCTGTCGCCGCCGTGCGGACGGCTAAAATTCCCTGCAAATGAGCGTCAGCGTCCAGCTCACGCCGCGGCAGCAGGACATCCTGCGGCGCGTCGTCGAAGAATTCGTCGCGACCGGCATGCCCGTCGGCTCGAAGACGCTCGTCGAAAAGGCAGGCGTCACCGCCGGGCCGTCGACCGTTCGCGCCGAGCTCGCCGAGCTCGAGTCGCTCGGGCTGCTCACGCACCCGCACACCTCGGCGGGCCGCGTGCCGACCGAGCGCGGCTACCGCCTCTATGCCGACGAGCTGCTGCGCCGCAACGATCCGCGGCCGTCCGAGTTCGCGCTCGACCTGCACACCGAGCAGACCGAAGTGGAGGCGGCGCTCCAGGCGACGACCGAGATGCTCTCGCACGTCACGAAGCTCCTCGCGCTCGTATCGGCGCCACCGCTCCAGGCGACGACCGTCGTGCGCGTCGAGGTGCTGCTCCTCCAGCCCGAGCTCGTGATGGTCGTCGTCATCACCTCGGCGGGCGGCGTCACGAAGCGCAACTTCCACTTCGATGAGCCGGTCGACTCGGGCCTCGCAAAATGGGCGGGCGAGTATCTGAACGAGACGGTGGCGGGCCTCCAGCTCGGCACCGCGCTGTTACGCGGGCGCTTCGAGGACTCCGGTCTCGGCCCGCGCGAGCGCGCGTTCCTCGCTGCGCTGCGTCCTGCGTTCACCGACATCGTCTCCTCCGAGCAGCGGCTCTACGTCGGCGGAGCGGCCGACCTGCTCGGCGAGGTGCGCTCGGAGGAGCTCGACGCGTACCGAAACCTCTTCGAGCTCGTCGAGAAGCGCGCCGCCCTGATCGAGGTGCTCGGCGACTCGACGCTCGAGCCGCGACGGACGTTCGTCCGCGTCGGGCACGAGCTCGAGCACCCCGCGCTGACCGAGATCGCTCTCGTCGGCGCGTGCTACGGCCTCGTTCACCGCGCGCTGGGCGCGGTCAGCCTCGTCGGCCCCGTGCGCATGGACTACGAGAAGGCTCTCGGCGCCGTGCGTTCCGCCGCAACCGAGCTTTCGCGCTTCGTCGAGTCGATCTACGACGAGCGCTAGTGGCGACAGCCGAGCGCGACTACTACGAGCTGCTCGGCGTCGCGCGCGACGCGAGCGAGTCGGAGATCAAGAAGGCGTTCCGTGGACTCGCGCGCGAACTGCATCCCGACGTCTCCGACGCGCCCGATGCCGAAGAGCGCTTCCGCGAGGTCGTCGAGGCGTACGAGGTGCTCTCGAAGTCCGAGACGCGCGAGCTCTACGACCGCTACGGCCATGCTGGGCTCCGCGGCGGCGGTTTCCAGCCCGGCCACTTCGACTTCGGCAGCCTCTCGGACCTCTTCTCGGCGTTCTTCGGTGAGGACGTGCTCGGTAACCGCGCGTCGCGCTCGCGCGGCCCCGATCTCGCCGCATCGGTCGAGATCGAGCTCGTCGACGCAGCGGCCGGGAAGACGCTCGAGGTGCCGTTCGACGTCGCCGTGACGTGCACGCACTGCGACGGGGACGGCGCTGAGCCGGGAAGCGAGATCACGACATGCCCCACCTGCGGCGGCGCGGGGCGGCTCCAGCACGTGTCGCGCAGCGTGTTCGGCGAGTTCGTGCAGACGCAGGCGTGCCCGACGTGTGGCGGCTCCGGCCGGAAGATCGAGACGCCGTGCAGCGTCTGCAACGGCGCGGGGCGCGTGGTCGAGGAGCGCCGGCTCGAGGTGACGATCCCGCCCGGCATCCACGACGGCCAGCGCATCCGCCTGAGCGGCGAGGGGCATGCCGGCGTCTCGGGCGCGCGCTCCGGCGACCTGTACGTGCAGGTGCACGTGCGTCCGGATCCGCGCTTCGTGCGCGAACACAACGACATCTTCTCGACGGTCGACCTCACGATCACCCAGGCCGCGCTCGGAGCGACTGTGACGATCTCGACGCTCGACGGCGACGAGCCGCTCGAGTTCGACGCCGGCACGCAGCCCGGCGAGTTGCGGGTGCTACGCGGCCGCGGGATGCCGGTGCTCCAGGGCTTCGGCCGCGGCGACCACCGCGTGCTCGTGAACGTGCTCGTGCCGCGGCATCTCAGCGACGAGCAGCGCCGTCTGCTCGCAGAGTTCGAAGGGCATGTCGACGAGCAGACGTACAAGCCCGACGAGGGCTTCTTCGAGAAGCTGAAAAGCGCCTTCCGCTGAGACGCGTCGTCGTCGCCGGCGGGGAGCCCGAGCTCGCACTGCTGCTCGATCTCTTTCCGCAGGGCGTCGAGGAGCTCGGCGACGGCTTCGCGATCTACACCGACGAGCCGGGCGCGCAGATGCTGCGCGAGCGCTTCGACGTCCGCGCCGACGACGCCGTCGCGGAGGGCTGGGAGGACAACTGGCGCACCTTCCACCATGGTGTCGTCGTCGGGCGCTTCTGGATCGGGCCGCCGTGGGAGGGGCCGCCCGCCGGTGTCGACGCCGTCGTGATCGATCCCGGCCGCGCGTTCGGGACGGGCGCGCATCCCACCACCCGCCTGACGCTCGCGCTGCTGCAGGAGCAACCGCCCGGAAGCCTGCTCGACGTCGGCTGCGGCTCCGGCGTGCTCTCGATCGCCGCCGTGAAGCTCGGCTTCGCGCCGGTGATCGCCGTCGACGTCGATCCCGATGCGGTCGCGGTGACGCGCGAGAACGCCCGCGCCAACCGGGTGCGGATCGACGCCTGCGTTTGCGACGCGCTCGTCGACGAGCTTCCGAGCACGGAGCTCGTGGTCGCGAACGTCGCGCTCGACGTCGTCGAGGCGCTCCTCGCACGCGTTCCGGCCCGCCGCGTCGTCGCCTCGGGTTATCTCGAGCGCGACGAGCCGCGCGTCGCCGGCTGGCGAACGCTCGACCGGCGTACCGACGGCGGCTGGGCCGCCGATCTTCTCGAGCGCGCCTAGCCGCGCTCAGGCAGCCGGTCGGCGAAGCCGCCGAGCCCAGCTGATGAACGCGGCCGGCCTGCCGCCGTCATGGTTGCGTGACTCGCCCTCGCTGACGGCGTCGGCGATCTCGCGCTCCGAGTACCCGTCGCGGACCATGGATTCGATCAGGATCAGCTGGTGGAGACGCCGTGCGTCTTCGCGAGCGATCGGATCGTGTTCTGCGGTGAGAGTGCGGGTTACCGTACGTGCTGCCAAGCTCTACCTCCTGTTCGGGAACAAAAAAGCCCCAGGCAAACTTCGCCTGAGGCCCTCGTAGACCATCGGACGCCTGTTCGTCGGCGGCCGTGACTCAAGGGTACCTACAGCCGCAACCTCGACCGAGCGGTTTATCGTTTCGCTGATGGCGACGTTCTCGGTGCGCTTTCTCGGCTGCAAGGTCTCGCACGTCGACGCCCACGAGGTGCGCGAGCGGCTGCTCGCCGACGGGCACCTCGAGCGCGACGACGCGGCCGACATCGCGGTCGTCAACACGTGCTGCGTCACCCACGAGGCGGTCTCGAAGTCGCGGAA
>JBGPLW010000026.1:0-15008 GCA_041486645.1 Gaiellaceae bacterium
AACTCGTCGACCGTGAAGGCGCAGGGCGCCGCGTACGACAAGCAGGGCGCGGCCGACAAGGTGCCCGGCACGCCGACGCTCTACGTCGGGCCAAGCGGGACGAAGGGCACGATCGTGAACCTGAAGAGCGCAAGCGACGAGCAGACCGTCGTCGACGCGATCACGAACGCCCTCCCGTAACGGCTCGCAAATAGCGGCTTTTTTCGGCTTGACCGCGTCCGGAGCGCCCGGATAGTGTCGTCGAGCCAGATCTGATGGACTCACGGGTTCGTTGGATCTGGCATTTTCGTGGTCCGGTGGCGATGCCGTCCGACGGCCTCTCTAGCGTTCGTCGGCCCGATGGTCATTGCGCTCCTCAGCGGCCTCGTCCTCGTCGTTCTCGTGGCGCTCGTCGTCGTGTTGCCGCGGCTTCTCCGCGGCGAGCTCGGCGCCATGCGCGCGCAGTCGTCGAGTGAGCTGGCGGAGCGAAACGCCGACGTCGACCGCCGCCTTCAGGCGGTCGTCGAGACGATGGACCGCCGCCTCGGCGAGCTCGACACGAAGGTCGACCGCCGCCTCGCGACCGCGGGCCAGACGACGACGCAGATCCACGAGCGCCTCGGAGAGGTCACGAAGGCGACCGCCGAGTTGAACGAGCGCGCGAAGGAGCTCGGCCGGCTCGAGCAGGCGTTGCGGCCGCCCAAGGCCCGCGGCGGCTTCGGCGAGCTGCTGCTCGAGAACCTCCTGCGCGACCGCCTTCCGCCCAGCGCCTACGACCTGCAGTACACGTTCTCGACGGGCGAGCGCGTCGACGCAGTCATCTACGCCGACCAGCTCGTGCCCGTCGACGCGAAGTTCCCGCTCGACAACTTCGAGCGCATGGCCGACGCGAAGAACGACGCCGAGCAGGAGCTGCACGCGAAGGCGTTCGCCCGCGACGTGAAGGGCCACATCGACGCGATCGCGACGAAGTACATCCGTCCGGGCGAGGGAACCTACGACTGGGCGTTCATGTACCTCCCCGCAGAGGCGATCTACTACGAGCTCGTGTGCGGCAAGACGGGCGCGCTCCTCACGTACGCCCACGACAAGCGCGTCTTCCCGGTGTCCGCGACAACGTTTACCGCGTACCTCCAGGTGATTGCGTTCGGGCTCAAGGGCATGCAGATCGAGCGGAATGCGCAGGCCGTCATGGAGTACTGCGCCGGGCTCCAGACCGACTTCATCCGCTTCCGTGACGACTTCGAGCTCGTCGGGAAGCACCTCGCGAACGCCCAGGGCAAGTTCGGGCAGGCCGAGCGGCGGCTCGACAAGTTCGAGACCAAGCTCGACCGCGCCGGCGAGCAGCAGGCCGAGATCGAGGCGCCCGAGCCGCCGGCGCTGCCCCGCGCGCTCGACGCCGCCTAAGGGGTCGCGGCGCAACCAGGTTTCAACCTGGTTGCAGTCGTTGCATCGGTCGGGCAAGAGACGACTGCAACCTGCTTGAAAGCAGGTTGCCGGCCTGGGCCGGGGCTACCCTGGAGCGGGAACGTCCAGCCGCCCTCCATCGTTTACTACAGGTAGAGACTCGTAAGGAAGGAACCCATGAACGACGTCCGTGAATTGATCATCATCGGTGGTGGCCCGGCCGGCTACACGGCGGCTCTCTATGCCGCGCGCGCGAACCTCGAGCCGCTCGTGATCGAGGGCTTCCAGTGGGGCGGCCAGCTGATGATCACGACCGACGTCGAGAACTACCCCGGTTACGCCGACGGCGTCATGGGGCCCGAGATGATGGCCCAGTTCCGCCGCCAGGCGGAGCGCTTCGGCACCGAGTTCATCACCGACGATGTCACCCGCGTCGACTTCTCCGAGCGCCCCTTCCGCGTCTGGGTCGAGGACACCGAGTACCGCGCCAAGACCGTGGTCGTCGCCACCGGTGCGAGCGCGCGCTGGCTCGGGCTCCCCGGCGAGCAGACCTACCAGGGCCGCGGCGTCTCGGCCTGCGCGACCTGCGACGGCGCCTTCTTCAAGGACCGCGAGCTGATCGTCGTCGGCGGCGGCGACACGGCAATGGAAGAGGCGACATTCCTGACGCGCTTCGCCACGAAGGTGACGGTCGTGCACCGGCGCGCCGACTTCAGGGCATCGCAGATCATGCTCGACCGTGCCCGCCAAAACGAGAAGATCGAGTTCGTCACGAACGCCGTGATCGACGACATCCACGGCGATGGCAAGGTCGAGTCCGTGACGCTGCGCGACACGCAGACGGGCCGCACCTGGGAACAGAAGGTTGGCGGCGTCTTCGTCGCGATCGGCCACGATCCGAATACGAAGCTCTTCGTCGACCAGCTCGACCACGACGACGCGGGCTACCTGCTCACGAAGCCGGGCTCGACCGAGACGAACATCTCCGGCGTCTTTGCGGCCGGCGACGTTCAGGATCACACGTACCGGCAGGCGGTCACCGCGGCCGGCTCCGGCTGCATGGCGGCCCTCGACGCCGAGCGGTTTCTCTCCGCCGAAGAAGGGCACGACGGCAGCGTCCTGACGGCCCCGCAGGCCGCAGCCGCGAAGGTCTAGGCCTCCGCGCGTCGAACCCGCGGCCGTATGGCCGCGAAGTGGATCGACCTGCTCGACCCGACCAAAGAGGAGCTGCGCGACGCATGCCCGCGCGAGCTCGAAGAGACGGCGATCGAGCTTCTGCTCGCCGCGCCGGAGCACGAGGACGAGCCGCGGCCGACGCTCCAGGGCCACGGCGACTACGTCTTCGGCATCTTCCTCCTCGCGCGCTCAGCGGCTGAGGAGGACCGCATCTTCTACCAGGAGATCGGCCTCGTCATCACGCACGACACGCTCCTCACGGTGCGGAAGACGCCGAAGGGGGAAGAGCCGTTCTCGATCGACCAGATCCGCGCGGCCGTCCGCCCCACCGACTCGGCGGGGATGATCGCGTACCGCATCGTCGACGCCGTCGCAGAGGGCTACCTCGACCTCGTCGACGACGTCGATGCCGAGATCGACGAGCTCGAGGACTTCGTCGACGTGCAGTCCGCCGAGAAGACGCGCGGGCGCATCTCCGAGCTGCGCCACGATCTCCTGCACATCCGGCGAACGCTCGCGCCGATGCGCGACGCGGTGCGGCGCGTGGTCGACGACGTCGTCGACGTCGAGAAGGGCAAGGACGTCTTCCCGCACGACGTCGAGATCGCCTTCAACGCAGCCTACGACAAGCTCCTGCGCGCGCTCGATGGCCTCGAGTTCTCGCGCGACCTGCTTGCGAGCGTCCGCGACTACCAGCAGTCGAAGGTCGCGAACGACCAGAACGAGGTCATGAAGCGGCTGACCGTGATCGCTGCGCTCATCCTCTTGCCCACGTTCATCGTGGGCTTGTACGGCCAGAACTTCGTCGATATCCCTGAGCTGCGCTGGCACTACGGCTACGCCTACTCGTGGGCGCTGATTGCCGTCACGACGGTGCTCCAGCTCGTCTGGTTCCGACGTAAGAACTGGATCTAGAGCTACTTTCTCGATATCGCACCGCGCGTCTTCCGGATCCCGTTCTCGACGAACGTCGAGCGCGTCGCGCTCGCCGCCGGTCACAAGGGCATCGAGCTCGAATGGGTCGACGTCGACCCGCTCGACCGTTCGCCGGTCGAGGCCGTGAGCGGCCAGTCGCTCGTGCCGGTCGTCGTCGACGGCGACGAGGTCATAAGCGACTCGCCGGCGATCATCGAGTGGCTCGAGCTCCGTGTTCCCGAGCCGCCGCTCTACCCGCGCGAGCCCGCCCGCCGGGCGGAGGTGCAGGTCTTCGTCTCCTGGTTCAACAACGTCTGGAAGCGGCCGCCGAACCTGATGGCGGCCGAGGAGGAGAAGCCGCAGCCCGACGCCGCCCGGATCGCGGCCTGGAGCGCGAGCATGCGCGCCTCCCTCGACCTGTTCGAGAGCCTCCTGGACGGCCGCGACTATCTCTACGGCGAGTTCGGCGTCGCCGACTTGATCGCGTTTCCCTTCCTGAAGTACGCCGTTTTCGGCCTCCCCGAGGACGACGACGAGCGCTTCCACGAGATCCTCGTCGAGCACCAGCCGCTCGGCGACGGCTACCCGCGCCTGCGGGCGTGGGTCGCGCGGGTCGACGCGCATCCACGGGCGTAGCCGCCGCTAGCCTGAACGGGTGCCCTATTACATCTGCCCGAACTGCAAGCAGCGGTCGATCGACATCGACGGCGCCGAGGGCTTCTCGACGGACACAGTCGCATGCCACCACTGCGGCTTCGGCTTCCTCTTCGAGTTGCTCGACGACTACTACCCCGCGCCGGGCACCGGCTTCGTCGTCACGGACAAGAGCGCGCGCATCCTCGCCGTCGGGCGCGGCGTCTTCGAGCTCACAGGCTGGAACGAGGGCGATCTGCTCGGCGCCGACCTGATCTCGAGCCTCGGTCTCGCGGGCTTCGAGCAGGAGAAGAACCCCGCGGCGCTCGCGCTCGAGTGGGGCGTGCGACGCCTCGACGAGAAGCTCGAGCTGCGCACGCGCGCCGGTCATGTCAAGACGATCACCGCCGACTTCTTCCCCGCCTACGACGACGACGGCGGACTGCTCGTCGCGTTGACCCCCCGGTAGCGTGGACTCGCTCGAGGGAAACCTGCTCGTCGCTTCGCCGAGCCTGCTCGACCCGAACTTCCGACGCACCGTCGTCCTCGTGACCGAGCACAACGAAGAAGGCGCCGCAGGGCTCGTGCTGAACCGGCCGTCGCCCTCGCCGGTCGCCGAGCTCGTGCCGCAGCTCGAGGATCTCGTCGACGACGGCGAGCAGGTCTGGCTCGGCGGCCCGGTGCAGCCGAACGCCGTGCTCGTGCTCGGCGAGTTCGTCGATCCCGACGACGCGGCAGTGCCGCTCTTCGGCACGCTCGGCTTCCCCGCGCTCGACGAGCCGGACGACGTCCTTCCCGCGACGACGCGGCGCCGCGTCTTCGCCGGCTACGCGGGCTGGGGGGCCGGCCAGCTCGAGGACGAACTCGAACGCGACGACTGGATCCTCGAGCCCGCCCTGAACGACGACGCGTTCACCGAAGCGCCCGACGACCTGTGGGCCGACGTGCTCCGCCGCAAGGGCGGCATCTACGAGCTCGTATCACGCATGCCCGAGGACCCGTCGGTCAACTGAGTCGTACGCCACAGCGACTGCAACCTGCTTGAAAGCAGGTTGCACGACCGCGGCAACCAGGCTTCAGCCTGGTTGCAGTCGTTGCATCGGCGTTAGACCGCGAACCCAAAGTAGACCTCGGTCATGTACGGCAGCCGGATCGATTGTCCGGCGTCGCGCACGAGTGCGCGCACCTGCGCTTCGACGTCGTCGCGTACCGCCTTCGGCGACGCTGCGATGAAGCTGATCGAGACGACGCGGTCGACGACGCCCTGCTCGTCGACGACCTGCTCGTGCTCGAAGAGCTTCCGCTCGCAGCGCTCGAACAGCCCCGATTCCGCGAGCATCGTCTTCCAGTCTCGCTCTCTCCGCCGCGGTGTGTCGCTCTCGAGCGGATCGATGATCGCCGACAGCGCCGACTGAAGCGGATCGCGCTCGTCGCGCGCGTTCCAGACGAGCGCCACCCCGCCGCCTGGCTGCAGGACACGACGCATCTCGCGGAGCGCGTCGTCCGCTTTGAACCAGTGAAAGGCCTGGCCCACGGTGATGGCGTTCACCCAGCCGTCGGCGAGCGGAATGTGCTCGGCGGTGCCGGCAAGAACGGCCACCGCCGGCACGCGCCGCTCGAGCTCGGCGCGCATCTCCCGTACCGGCTCGACCGCGACGACGTTCGCACCGCTCGGGACGAGTAGACGGGTCAGCTTCCCGGTCCCGGCCGCGAGGTCGAGCACGGTGCGGCCGGGACGCAGCTCGAGCTTCTCGACGATGCGCGCGATTGCCGCAGCGGGATAGTCCGGCCGCCCGCGCTCATAGACGTCGGCCGCGGCGAAGCCGCGCGTTGCGGGATGAAGGTCAGACACGGCTCGCCGGACAGAGGTCGTTGACGACACACTCCTCGCACAGGGGTCGGCGGGCGTTGCACACGCGCCGCCCGTGCCAGATGAGCAGGTGCGGGAAGCGCCCCCAGTCCTCGCGAGGCACCAGCTTCACGAGGTCGCGCTCGATCTTCACGGGGTCCTCCTGCTTCGTGAAGCCGAGCCGCTGCGACAGGCGCCGCACGTGCGTGTCGACGACGATGCCCTCCGGGTGGCCGAGCTCCGACGAGACGACGTTCGCCGTCTTGCGCGCGACGCCCGGCAGTCGCACGAGTTCGTTCAGCTTCGACGGCACCTCCCCGTCGAACTCCTCGATCAGCATCTGCATCGTGCCGCGCAACGCCTTCGCCTTCTGGCGGTAGAAGCCGGTCGCGAAGATGTCACGCTCGAGCTCCTCCTGCGGAACGGCGAGATAGTCCTGAGGCTGCCGGTACTTCTGGAAGAGCGTCGCCGTCACCTTGTTGACGCTCACGTCCGTCGTCTGCGCGGAGAGCATGACGGAGACCAGTAGCTCGAGCTCGCTTTCGAACTGCAGCGCGATCGCGGCATCGGCGTGCTCGAGCGCTAGCCGCTCGATGATCGGCCGGATGCGCTGCTTCTTCGGGCCGACGCGCTTGCGGGCCTCCTGGACAAAGCTGCGTGGCATGCCCGCGTGCTAGGCACCGCTTGTCGAAAGAGCAGGGTCGGACGCCCAGTGCTCGTCGACCCCCAACCGCGGACCGGCGCAGACGAGATCGAGCGCGGGACAGGTCGCGCACGCGAAGTCGCTCGGCGTCGGCCGGAACTCCCCCGCGTGGATCTGCGCGATGCCCGCCGAGAGCTCCGCCTCGAGCGCCTCGATCTGCTCGGGCGCGAACGTCGTCGAGACCACGGCATCCGGCCGCTCGAGGAAGTGGTAGACGACCTCGACCTCCGTCGCGCCCGCGCGGAAGCAGGCGAGCGCGTAGACGAGCCGCTGGAGGCCGTAGTCGTGCTCGACGATCTCCTCGGGCGTCGACTCGCCGATCAGGTTCGTCTTGTAGTCGACGACGAGCGCGCGCGGACCTTCGAGATGGAGCACGTCGAGGAAGCCGTGCAGCAGGACGCCGTCGTGCTCGAACGTGAAGTGCCGTTCCTTGTCGACGCGCGCGCAGGCCGCGACGCGGCGGGCGAGCTCCGAGTCGCAGTAGGACGCAACATAGGTGCGAATGCGCTCGAGCTCGTCGTCGCGCACGGTCGGGTACCAGACGCGCACCTGCTCGAGATCGGGCAACGCCGGCGCGTGCAGGTCGACCTGCTCGAGCAGCCGGTGCACCGCGTCGCCGATCTCCGTGGCGCGCAGGCCGCCCTCGCCGTCGCCGCGCTGCTCCGGGCGGCGCTCCTTCATGCCGGACACGTAGAGCGCGTAGTACTTGTACGAGCACTGCTCGAACGTCGAGAGCGCCGTGAACGAGAGGCGCCGTAGCCGGTGGAGCGGCGGCTCGGCGGGCGCGACGAGCGGCGCCAAGACGGGCGCGGCCGCCGCGGCAGCCGCCTCCTCGAGCGCGGCGAAGAGCTCGAGCTGGCCGGCCTCGGGCTCCGGCTCCGCCACCTGGGTGGCCTCCGCCCAAACGGCTTCGTCGAAGCGATCGACGCGCACCATGAGCCGCGCGCCGTTCCGCTCGATCTCGACGGGCGCGGCTCCGGCCGCCGTGAGCTCGTCGTCGGCGTCGAGACGTCCGAGTACCCAGCCGATCGGTGTCGACGCATCCGCCTTCTTCTCGCGGTCGATCGAGCCGGAGACGATGAGCCGCTCCTTCGCTCGGGTCATCGCGACGTAGTAGAGGCGGAGCTTCTCGGCCTCCTCCTCGGCGCGGCGCGCCTCCCGGACGTCGTCGTAGTCGAATGCGCCGCGGCGCTTCGTCGTCACCGGGTCGGCGACGCGGAAGCCGAAGCGTCCGTCCGAGAGCGCGAGGATCTCGTCGGGCGACGGCGGCGCCTTGTCGCGTCCGGCGTCGGCGACGATCACGACCTTGAACTCGAGGCCCTTTGCCGCATGGATCGTGAGGAGCCGCACGGCGTCGGCGCCCTCCTCCTCCGCAACGGCCTCGAGCTCGCGTGCGCCGACGGCCTCCTGCTCGCCGACGAAGCGGACGAACCCTTCGACGTCGGGGCCGCGCAGCTCCTCGTACGAGCGCGCGAGCCGCGCGAGCTTGCGCATGTTCGCGTAGCGGCGGCGACCGTCCCACTGCGCGAGCACTGCCAGGTCGTAGTCGTGGTCAGCGACGATGCGCTCGCACAGCCGCTCGAGCGACAGCCGCGCCATCCCGTCGCTCAGCCGGTCGAAGCGCTGCCGGAACGCACGCAGCAGCCGGGTGTCGCGCTCGTCGAGCGCCGGCGGCAGCGAGTGCTCGATGCCGGCGAAGAGCGGCCGCTTCGACGCCGCTCGCCGCACGAGCGCGAGACCGTTGTTCGAGATCCCGACGAACGGCGACGCGAGCACCGTCAGGAGCGCGGTGTCGTCGTAGCGGTTGTGCAACAGGCGCAGGTACGAGAGCAGGTCGACGACCTGCTGCTGGCCGAAGTAGCCTCTCCCGGTCGCGCGGTAGGTCGGGAGCCCGGTCTTGCGCAGCTCCTCCTCGTACACCTCGGCGTCGGTGCCCGCCGCGAACAGCAGCACGATCTCACCGGCAACCGCAGTGCCGGTGTCGACGAGCTCGCGGACGCGCCCGGCAACTGCGCGCGCCTCGGCGCGCCGCCAGTGCACGTCGGTATCGGAGTAGCTCGCCTTGTCGGTGATGAGCAGCTCGACCGGATGGCCGAACACCGGATCCGGAAACTCTGCCGCCGCCGCGAGCGGCTGGAACTCGTCGCCGAAGTGGGAGCCGAAGAGCTCGTTGACCGCCGCGAGCACCTCGGGGCGCGACCGGTAGTTCAGCGTGAGCGGCAGCAGCTGAGCCGCACCGGCACGACGCTCACGGAACACCTGCACGTCTGCATGGCGGAAGCCGTAGATCGACTGGTACTCGTCTCCGACGAAGAAGATCTCCGTTCCCGGGCTTCGCAGGAGGTCGACGAGGTCGCACTGGAGGCGGTTCGTGTCCTGGAACTCATCGACCATGATCGAGCGGAAGCGCAGGCTCTCGCGCTCACGGATCTCCGGGTTGTCGCGGAGGAGGTTGCGTGCGTGGAGCTGGAGATCCTCGAAGTCGAGCGCCGACTCGCGCGCCTTCGCCTCTGCGTACGCGGCGGCAAACCGCTCGAGCAGCTCCTGGAGAAGCGCACGGTCGCGCGACGCGGCCTCGTCGAGCGCGGCATGTTCGGTCGCCCGGCGCGCCTCTTCGTACGACGAGGCGCGCTCGCCCGAGGCGCGGAAGCCGGAGAGCTCCATCAGACGGTCCGCACGCGTGTCGCGGTCGAGGAGTGCGAGCAGCTGCGTCGCCGCCGTGCGCTGGTTGTCGGTCGCCGCCGCATCGTCCGCGAGGCAGCGCGCCGCCTCGCGCAGCTCCTCGACGCGGCCCGCGAGCTCGTCGCGCGCGCCGATGTCGAGCGACAGCTCCCGCCCCGCCGAGCGCAGCGTCTCGTAGACGCCCGTGAGCATCCGCCGGAGACCATCGGCGCCGTACGTCGCGAGCAGCCGCAGCCGGTCGGGGTCGCCGTCGCGGTAGAACTCGTCGAGCGCGGAGCGGAACGCCTCGCTCCGCAGCACGGCGCCCTGCGCGTCGTCGAGCTCGCGGAAGCGCGGGTCGAGCCCGGCTGCGAACGGATACGCCTTCAGGAGCCGCAGGCAGAAGCCGTGGATCGTCGAGATCCACGCGCCGTCGAGCTCGCGCGCAAGATCCTGCCGGCCGCGCTCACCGAGTGCGGCGCGAATGCGCGTGCGCAGCTCGCCCGCCGCACGGCGGGTGTACGTGATGACGAGGATCGAGTCGACGTCGAGCCCGCGGTCGCAGACGGCGCGGACGAACCGCTCGACAAGCACTGCGGTCTTGCCCGTCCCGGCACCGGCGGAGACGAACACCTCGCCGGTCGCCGCGATCGCTGCTGTCTGCTGCTCGTTCATGCGCGCGGTATCCGGCAGATCGTCCAGAGGTCGCACCAGGGCGGGCACTCGCCGCCCTTCGGGTCGTGCACGACGTCACCGCCGCGGATGCGCCCGGCGAGCAGACGCGCCGTGTCGCGCGCGCGGTCGACCGCACCCCAGAAGGCCTCTTCCTCGTAGTAGTCGTTCCGTGAGTACCCCTTCAGCGTGTCGCCCTCGGACGAACGCAGAAGGCCGCGCGCCTTCCGTTCGCCGGCGAGCGGCCGGTAGAGGCCGCCGAGCGGCTCGAGCCCGACGAGGTCGCGCAGCACGAGCATGTAGAGCGGGATCTGGAGGCGCAGCTCGCTCTCGATCTCGCGGGCGCTGTGCGCGTGCTTGCCCGACTTGTAGTCCTGCACGATCCCGCGCGCGCCGAACGGATCGACGTCGATGCGGTCGATCTTGCCGGAGAGCGAGATCCCGTCACCGAGGTCGAGGCCGCGTTGCAGCTCCGGCGCCGCGCGCTCGCCGCCGAAGAGCACCTCGAAGCGGCGCGGCACGAGCGTCAGCTCCGACTCGCATTCGGAGCGGACAACCGCTTCGAGGTCGCGCCACAGCGACTGGTCGAGCTCACGTGCCTGCATCTCCGTCATGTCCATGCGCACGCCCTGCAGCGCCTCGTCGAGGCACGCGCGCATGAGGCGCACCGCGTCTTCGACGATCCGCTCGTCGAGCTGCTCGACACCGAGCTCCTTCGGCATGCGGGTGAAGAACTTGTAGAGGGCGCTGTGCGCGACCGAGCCGCGCAGCTTTGCGTCGACCTCAGCGTCGATCGAACGCGGCGACAGGAACCGCTCGACGAACCAGGCCGACGAGCAGTCGGCGAACCGCTCGAGCTCGGTGACGTTGAACGTCGACCGGGCCTCGAGCTGCTCGAGCACGAGCGGGTGCGTCAGCTTCGTAGGCCGCCGGAACGCACTCGTTGCGCGCTCGAGCCGCCGCTCCCAGCCGTTCGCCCGCGCGAGCGCGTCTGCCCCGCCGGCGTCGTGCGCGGCGAGCTCTGCGAGGGCGCGCAGGCGCTCGCGCTCGGTGGGCGCGCCGTCGAGCGACCAGGTCAGAGCCGAGAGCGGGCGCCGCCGCGTCCACCGGCGCACGTCCTCCGCGTCGAAGACCGCCTGCGCCTCGTCCCAGAACGGGCTGGGCTCCCGCGGACTGCCGTCGTCGGTCGCGGCCTCGCGCACGAGGTACAACCGCTCGAGCGGGCGCGTGCACGCCGTGTAGAAGAGATACCGGTCGCGGCTCACCGGGTCGGGACGCTGCAGCCGCGCGCCGCGCTCGTCGAGCAGCCGGCGTGCGTCGTCGTCGAGGAACGGCGACGACGAGCCGCGCCGCGGCAGGCTCCCTTCCTCGAGGCCGAGCACGAAGACGACGTCGAAGCGGCGTGTGCGCGCGCGCAGAAGGTCGACGACGGCGACGCGCCCCGGCTCGTCGCCGCGCACCGGACGAAACGTCTGGCGCTCGAGCGCAGACGCCACGTCGTCGCGTGAGAGCTCGCCGGCAAGCGTGCGCCACCGCTCGAGCTCGGTGAGCAGCCGGTCTAGCGTCTCGTGCACGCGCAGGTCGAGCCGTGACGTCTCGCCGACGGGGGGCGCCTCGAGCCCGTAGGCGTTGCGTAGCATCCGCGCCGCGAGCACGCGCACCGCCTCGAGCGGATCGTCGGCGTCACGGAGCTCGGTGAGTGCAGGGAAGGCGCGCCCGTGCAGACGCTCGCCCTCTTCGACGACACGGTCGGGCGCCTGCACGGCGCGACCGCGGAGGCGTCCCTCGACGAAGTCGACAGCGCGGCGCTCGACGCCCGAGAACGGCGAGCGCAGGAACGTGAACAGGTCGACCCGTGCGCCTCCGAGCCACGCGAAGCGCAGCAGCGAGACGAGCGCCTGGCCGAACGGCGTTTGTGCCAGGCGAACTTCGCCGTCGACGGCATAGGGGATGCCAAGCGTGCCGAACGCCGTTTCGAGCGGGGCGCGCAGCCGCTCGACGCTCGGACAGATGACGCCGATGCTCTCGGCCGGCGTGCCCGCGCGCAGGAGCGCGAGCACCTCCTCGCCGACGAGCTCGAGGGCGCCGCGCACACCCGCGGCTTCGAAGAAGCGCACGGCGCCGTCGATCGGAATCGGCTCGTGCGCCTCGTCCGCGAACAGTGCGCGCTCGAGATGCGCGAGCGCCGGTTGCGCGACCTGCGCATAGCGCGGAGGCAGCTCCTCGATGCGCCCCGCGGCGAGCCGCTGCAGGTCTTCCGCCGTGCGTCGTAGCGACGTGAACGCGGGCCGCCCGGGCTCGTACGGCAGCGACACGCTCACGTCGGTCCGCGCGGCGAGTGCCTCGAGCAGCGCCCACTCCGCACCGGTGAGATCCTCGAAGCCGTATGCGAAGACGGGCTCGCCGTGCCACGCGTCGAGGTCGGACTGCAAGCGCTCGGCCGCGCTGCGGCGGAGCAGGTCGCGATCCCAGAGGCCGAGGCGATCGAGCTCGGCGCGGTAGGCGGCGTACAGCGCGGCGAGGTCTCCCGCGAGCTCGCCGGGGTCGAGCAGCCCGGACTCGAGCTCCCCAAGCGTGCGCAGCAGCTCGTCGGCGAAGCCGCCGAAGCGCGCGGAGGCGGCGAGGCCGTCGAGCGGTGCGGCGGCGAGGACGCGGCGGACGAGGAGCGCGCGCTGCGCCTTCGAGACGACCGGGCGCGCCGTACCGCCCGCGTGGGCGACCCGCTCGAAGACGTCGTCGAACGTGTCGATCGAGCCGCCGAGAAGCGCCGGCCGGCGCTTGATCAGCTCGCGCGCGACGTACTCGACGTCCGACCGGTTCGGCACGATGAGAACCGGCTCCCGTTCGAGGGCGTCGAGATACCGGTCGAGCAGAAGCTCGACCTTGCCCGCGTTGGCGGGCCCCGCGATCAGGCTGAGGGGCACCGCTCCATCGTAGAGCGGCGTCCTGACGTCTCCCGATGCGCCCCCGGGAGGGGGCCGCAAAGAGCGGAACTTACGCGGGCGTCGCGGCGGACTTCGGCTTGCGGCCGCGCCTCGCGGCGGGCTGGCCGGGCATCGAGCCGGCGCACTCGCCGCAGAGATCGGCTTGCTTCGCACCGCGGCGCGCGTCGGAATACGTGATCCGCATCACGGCGCCCTGCGCCTCGTCGACCTCTTTGCCACAGTTGTCGCATACGAGAATTGTTCTGCGTGCCATGCCGAAAAGGTAGCGGAAATGGCAAGCGAAATCAGCCGGCACTCTGCGGGCGTATTTCTGAAGCTTGTCCACCCCATGCCTGTCTAGACTGGCCAGCCGATGCGAGACGACACCACGATCGTCGTCCTCGAGGGCGACCAGACCGGGCAGGAGCTGCTCGAAGAGTCGCTCCGCGTCCTCGACCCGGGCGTGATCGGCCTCCCGCTCGAGTTCCTCCGCTTCGATCTCTCGCTCGAGGGCCGCCGCGCGACGGAGAACAAGGTCGTGTACCTGGCCGCGGCGGCGATCCGCGAGCACGGGCTCGGCCTCAAGGCTGCGACCGTCACCCCGGAGGGCCGCGACGACGTCGGCTCGCCGAACCGGATCCTCCGCGAGGAGATCGGCGGCAAGGTGATCGTCCGCACCGGGCGGCGGATCCCCGGGGTCGTTCCGATCGGCGGTGTCTACTCGCCGATCTCGATCGTGCGGATGGCCGTCGGCGACGCGTACGGCGCGACGGAATGGCGCGAAGGCGAAGGCGACGACGAGGTCGCGTTCCGCACCGAGCGCATCGAGCGGCGCATCTGCCACGCCGTCGCCGAGTTCGCATTCCGACAGGCGGCGCGCACCGGCGCGAAGGTGTTCGGCGGGCCGAAGTACACGGTGAGCCCGACCTACGAGGGGATGCTGAAGGAGGAGATGGACGCCGCGGCTGCGCGCCACCCCGACGTGCGGTACGAGCCGCAATTGATCGACGCGACGTTCGCGCTTTTGATCTCGTCCTCCGGCGACCCGCTCGTGATCCCGGCGCTGAACCGCGACGGCGACATCCTCTCCGACCTCGTGCTGCCGCTCTTCGGCTCGATCGCCGGGTCGGAGTCGCTCCTCGTCGCGTTCGAGGCGGACTTCGAGCCGTCGGCGATCATGGCGGAAGCCGCGCACGGCACCGCGCCGTCACTCGAGGGCAAGAACGTCGCGAACCCGATGGCGATGATCCTCGCCGGCGCAGCGCTCCTCTCCCACGGCGGCGACGAGGCGCAGCAGGCGGGCCGGGCGATCCGCGAGGCGTGCCTCGAGGCGGTCGGGGCCGGCCTCCGCACCTCAGATCTCGGCGGGCACCTCGGCACGAGCGAGTTCACGGACGAGGTGATCGCCCGCACGCGGGCGAAGCTCGAGGTCTGGGCCACCCTGTAGGAGGGTCTGCCAGACCCTCCCAGCCGGTATCTTCCGTATACTTACGTTACGTAGCAATGCGTAACGCTCATCCGCCCACGAACCCGTTCACCTACGGCGCGCTCGCGCTCGACGACGCGTTCACGAACCGCGAGACCGAGCTGCGCGACCTCGTCGCGGACATGCAGAACGGCCAGGACGTCGTCCTCTATGCCCCGCGCCGTTACGGGAAGTCGTCACTCGTGATCCGCGCGTCGCAGCGAGCGCTCAAGCGCGGCGTACTCGTCGGCTACTGCGACCTCATGCGCACGACGACGAAGGAGCGCTTCGCCGCCGCGCTCGCGAAGACGATCTACGCCGATCTCGAGTCACCCGGCGAGCAGGTCGTCGAGCGCGCCGCGAGCCTCTTCCGCGGCCTGCGGATCCGGCCGACGATGGAGGTCGATCCCGACGACCTGACGCTGCGCTTCACCTTTCAGGCGGGACGCCGGCCGAGCGACATCGACGACACGATCGAGCGGCTGCTCGAGCTGCCGGGAAAGATCGCCGCCGAACGCAAGCGGCGCGTCGCGATCGTCTTCGACGAGTTCCAGGAGATCGTCGGGCTCGACCGGAACTTCCCGAACCTCATGCGCTCGGTGTTCCAGATGCAGCCGGAGATCG
>JBGPLW010000027.1:0-14581 GCA_041486645.1 Gaiellaceae bacterium
CCGTGGGACGTCGCGGTCTTCGTGACGGGAGAGGCGGGCGCGCACGAGGTGCGGAACGACACCGACCAGCCGGTGCGCGTCGTGATGCTGTCGAGCGTTTCCGATCCCGAGGTGTGCGTCTACCCGGACAGCGGCAAGTTCAGCGCCTACGCCGGCTTCACCAGGAAGGACGGCCAGGAACTGTGGCTCGTCAACCGGCTCGACGCGAACGTCGACTACTGGGACGGCGAAAAGCGATGATCTTCAACCTGCTCGACGGCGAACTCGACGACGGCGAGGAGCAGCCCGGCTACGAGCATCGCCGCCATTCGGTGCGCGGCCGGCTGCTCGGCGCGACGCTGTACGAGACACCACCCGGCCAGAAGCTCTGGCCCTACCACTGGGAGCGCGGCTGCGAGGAGTTCGCGATCGTCGTCAGCGGGCGTCCGACGATGCGCACGCCGGAGGGCGAGCGCGTGCTCGAGCCCGGCGACGTCGTGCACTTCCCGGAGGGCGAAGCCGGCGCGCACCAGTTCCGGAACGACACGGGCGAGCCGGTCCGCGTCCTGCTCGGCTCGACGAAGTCGAGCCTCTATGTCGCCGGGTATCCCGACAGCAGCAAGCTGCACGTCTCGGGGCCGGACGTCCCGCGCCGGATGGTTCGCGATAACCCCACGCTCGACTACTGGGACGGAGAAGACTGAGTCCAGCAGCGCCTGCAACCACGCCGAAGCCTGGTTGCCGATTCGCAGCGGCCAAGGCCGGAGGCTAAGGCGTCGCGCAGCGCGACTTAGCCGGAGGCGGAGTAAGCGTGGCGTGGCTGCCGAAGGCACCCACGCCCGCGCGGGGTAGGCAATCCGTCGAGTGCCGTTCTTGGTCGAGCGCCCTCCGCGCGCGGAGGCCAGACGGCGCTCTGGCCGGGAGCGCAAGAGCGAAGCGGCACGCGTGGCGAAGGAGGAGGCCAACGGAGGAACCATGGGTTCCTCCGTTATCTAAAGGCGTTTTCTCCAGTGATCGCTTGTCCCACGACGAGCGTGTGCACCTCGTGCGTTCCTTCGTACGTCAGTACGGACTCGAGGTTGTTCATGTGGCGGATCACGGGGTACTCGAGTGTGATGCCGTTGCCGCCGAGAACTGTGCGCGCGCTGCGTGCGACCTCGATCGCTCCGCGGACGTTGCCCATCTTGCCCATGCTCACGTGCTCGGGCCGCAGCGTCCCCTCGTCCTTCATGCGGCCGAGGTGCAGCGCGACGAGCGTGCCGCGGTTGATCTCGAGCGCCATCTCGGCGAGCTTCTGCTGCGTCAGCTGGTACCCGGCGATCGGCTTCCCGAAGACCATGCGCTCCTTCGCGTACTCGAGCGCCGACTCGTAGCACGCGCGCGCGGCTCCGACCGCGCCCCAGACGATGCCGTAGCGCGCTTCGTTCAGGCACGAGAGCGGCCCGCGCAGCGACGACACCTCGGGGAAGCGGTTCTCCTCCGGCACGCGCACGTCCTTCAACACGAGCTCGGACGTGACCGACGCGCGCAGCGAAAGCTTGTGGTGCATCTCCGGCGCCTCGAAGCCGGGCATTCCCTTCTCGACGAGGAAGCCGTTGATCGACCCGTCCTCCGTGCGCGCCCAGACGGTCGCGACGTCGGCGATCGTGCCGTTCGTGATCCACATCTTCGTGCCGTTGAGGATCCAGTCCGAGCCGTCGCGCTTCGCCGTCGTGCGCATCGAACCGGGATCGGAGCCGGCGTCGGGCTCGGTGAGCCCGAAGCAGCCGATGAGGTCGCCCTCGTGCATCCCCGGCAGCCACCGCTGCTTCTGCTCCTCGGAGCCCCAGCGCCAGATCGAGAACATCGCGAGCGAGCCCTGCACGGACACGAGCGAGCGCACGCCCGAGTCGCCGGCCTCGAGCTCCATGCACGTCAACCCGTACGCGACGGCGCTCGCACCCGGCAGCCCGTGGCCCTCGAGGTGCATGCCGAAGAGGCCGAGTTGCGCAACCTCTTTGACGAGCTCTCGCGGCAGGATGCCCTGCTCGAACCACTCGCCGACCTCGGGCACGATGCGCTCGCGAACAAATTGGCGCACGGTGTCGCGGATCGCCTTCTCCTCGTCGTCTAGGAGCGCGTCGATCGCGAGGAAGTCGCGCGGGTCGAGCTCGGTCTGCTTGGCGGTGGTCGACATGCTTCGCATGGTAGAGGAGGGCTACCCGGCCGGCGCCAGATGCGACAAGGCGAGCGCAAGCCACGCCGGGGCGTACCGCGCCCACAGCCGCTGGTCGTGGCCGCCGGCATAGAGACGGAAGACGTGGCTGATGCTCGCGCGTGAGAGCTCCTGGTTCAGCTGCTCGTTCTCGGCCTCGAAGCGCGTGTCGTTCCTGCCGACGTAGAACGCGATCAGCGTCGGCACCGCTCGCAGCGTCGCGCTGAGCTTGCGCGCCTGGGTGTGCACGTTCGCCCGGTCGTTGTCCTGCGGCGAGCCGAGGTCGAGCCCTAGGAGCCCGGTCGGGTCGGTCGGATGGAAGTAGCCGCTCCACGACTCGATGACGGAGAACTCCGAGAGATGGTTGAGCGCGAGGTGCATCGCGCCGTAGCCGCCGGCCGAGAGGCCGACGAGCGCGCGGCCCTTGCGCGAGGCGATCGTGCGGTAGCGCGCATCGATGACGCGCGGCAGTTCGCCGGCGATCGCGGTCGCCCACTTGCGGCCGGGACCTTGGTCGAGATACTCGGGATCCGCCTCGCCGCCGCGCGCTCCCTGCGGCACGACGAGAATCGCCTTCGGCCCGAGGCCGTCGAGCGCGTTCTGCACGAAGCCGAGCCCGCGGTAGTTGGCGCTCCCCGCCGGGAGGCCGTGCAGGAAGTAGACGACGGGATAGCGGCGCCCGCTCGTCGCGTAATCGACGGGAAGGACGACCTCGAAGTGGAGCGTGCCCGAGAGCGCGGTGGAGTAGAAGCCCGAGTCCCACGTGCGCTGCGCCGACGCCGGACGTGCGACGACTGCAAGGACGACGAGGAGCGCGCCCACTCCGAGCGATGACAGCAAGGTTCGCGTCAGGAGAACCAGAGTAGCGTCGAGACGTGACGCTGGGACGCCTGCGCCCGACGGGGGTTGTCGCAGCAGCCGCCTTCGCGGTCTTCCTCGGCGTCGGTTTCGCTGGCGCCCACGGGTACGTCGGCAACTTCATCCATTACCGCGGCTTCGATCCGCCGCGCGAGCCGGCGTTCGTGACGCAACGTGGGACGCTCATGCGGGTCAACGTCCCGAGTCGCGCACTCGGTGGCCGCAGCCAGGAGGCGTACGTCTACCTCCCGCCCGGCTATGCGCAGCAGCCGCGCCGCCGGTACTCCGTCATGTACCTCCTGCACGGCTTCCCCGGCCGTCCGCTCGCGTTCATCGAGACCGTGCAGATGGGTATCGTCGAGGACACGCTGACCGCGCGCGGTCGCGCGCAACCGTTGATCCTTGTGCTGCCGTTCGGCTCGACGGGCACGTTCACCGACGAAGAGTGGGTGAATGGCACCGGCACAGGAAACGGCTGGACGTCTTTCGTCGCACGCGATCTCGTCCGGTACATCGACTCGCACTACCGGACGATCCGCTCTGCGCGCGGTCGCGCGATCGGCGGCTTGTCCGAGGGCGGCTTCGGTGCAGTGAACATCGCGCTGCACTACCCGAAGGAGTTCTCGGTCGTCGAAAGCTGGTCCGGCTACATGCGGCCGGACAAGCTGCACTCGGTCTTCGGCGCGCACCTCCAGCTGCTCGCGCGCAACGATCCGCCGGTGCTCATCCGCCGGGTCGCGCCGGCACTCCGGTCGCTCGGCACATACTTCTGGTTCTACTCGGGCTCCGAAGATCGGCTGCGCGGCCAGAACCGTCTCTTCGCGTCGGAGCTCGGACGACTCGGGCTGGCGCACAAGTACCGGCTCCTCTACGGCGGTCACAATTGGGCTCTCTGGCGCGCGAATGCGCGCGTCGCCTACCTCGCCGCGGCGAAGAGGCTCGCTCATGGTTAGGGTCGTGCGCGCGACCGTGGCGACCGTGCTCGCGCTTGCGGTGCTCGTCGCGGCAACGGGTTGGCTCTACGCCGCGCGCCCGCTCGGACCGCTTGTCGGCCCGCGCATCCACGACGGGCTGGCGCTCGACGAGCTCTCGCACCGTGCAGGCGTCCCGCTCATCCTCTACGTCGCGGTCTGGAGCGTCGCCGCGGTGCTGCTCGCGCTGCTCGCCCGGTGGGTGGGCGCCGACGGACTGACGGCCGGGCTCCTGCTCGGCCCGGCGGTCGGCGGCTGGCTGTACGCGCTGAACGGCGTCTCGATCCTCATCGTCCGTCAGATCTCCGCGCACCAGGCGTTCCGGGACGCGTCGACTCAGCAGGCCGTGATCGTGCCGGCCGTCCTCGCCGGAATCGCCGGTGCGGTGCTGGGGCGGACGCGCGCGTCGTCGCAGGCGCGCTCGCGTGTCGCCCTCGCCTGGCTTGTCGCGGGCGTCGCAGTGCTCGCGGTGTGGAACGCCGTCTTCCCCGAGCATCGGCGGTCGCTCGTCGCGGCGTTCGATCCCGCCCAGGTGCACGGCCTCTCGAAGGCGCTCGTCGCGCCGCTCGCCGCAGTCTTGATCGTTGCAGCGCGGAGCCTGGCCCGAGGCAGCCGCCGAGCGTGGCAGACGGCGGTCGTCGTGCTCGCAGTGCTGCTCGTGTTGCACATCGGCCGTCGTTTCAGCGAAGGCGCCGTCCTCACGGGTGTCGTTGTCGTCGCCCTCGTTGCGCGCCGCGCCGACTTTCAGCGCGGCGGCGACCCGGACTCGAAGCCCCGAGTGCTCGTCCACGCACTCGTCGCGGCGGCGTCTATCGCCGCATACGGGCTCGTCACGCTGTGGGTGAACCGGCTGATGGCCGACCAGCCGTACTCGCTGCGCTTCGCCTTCGGCGTCATCGGCCGCGCGCTCGCGGGACTGAGCTTTCGCGGCGCGGATCACCTGAGCGGCCCGTTCGCCGACTGGTTCCCGTTGACGATCTTTTTCCTCGGGAGCAGCGCGCTCGCCTTCGTGCTCGCCGAGTGGCTCGCGCCATGGCGGTACCGGCTTCAGCAGGAGGCGAGCGACCGCCGGCTCGCCGGGACGCTCGTGCAGCGGTGGGGCGCGGACACCCTCTCGCCGTTCGCGCTGCGCGGCGACAAGTCGTACTTCTTCACGCGCGACCGCTCCGCTTTTCTCGCGTACCGCGTCGTCGGCGGCATAGCGATCGTCGCCGGCGACCCCATCGGTCCTGAGGGACAGCGCTGCGATCTCGTGCGCGACTTCGTCGAGTTCGCACACCAGCGGGGCTGGCGGATCGCGATCCTGGGCGCGTCCGAGGCTGCGCTCGGCGTGTATCGCTCGCTCGGACTGCGTGCGGCCTACCACGGGGACGAAGCCGTTGTCGACACGCACTCGTTCTCACTCGACGGCAGGCCGATCCGCAAGGTGCGGCAGTCGGTGCACCGCCTCCAGCGGTGCGGCTTCACGGCCGGGGCGCTCCGCCCGAGCGAAGTCTCGGTCGAGCTGCGCGAGGAGCTCGAGCGCATCGCGCGTGACTGGAGAGGCACCGCGCCGGAGCGGGGCTTCGTGATGGCGCTCGACGCGCTATTCGCGCTCGGCGACGAGGACGCGGTGTTCCTTGTCGGCTTCGACGCCCAGGGAGCGCCCGCGGGGCTGCTGCACTTCTGCATCTCGCATGCGGGCTCCGCGTTGTCGCTCTCGACGATGCCGCGCGCGTGCGACGTGCCGAACGGCTTCACCGAGTGGTTGATCTGCGAGTCGATCGCCTGGGCCCGCGATGCCGGCTACTCGCGCGTCTCGCTGAACTTCTCCCCGTTCGCTGCGCTGCTCGCGCCGGGCGCGCAGCTGAGCGGCTCCCAGCGTCTTCAGGTCGCGGTGCTGCGCCGGACGAAGCGCTGGTTCCAGCTCGACAACCTGCTCCTCTTCAACCGGAAGTTCTTCCCGGAGTGGGAACGGCGCTACGTCGTGTACGAGCGGCGGCGCGACCTGCCGAGGGTGGGCGTCGCGGCTCTCGCGGCCGAGTCGTATCTTCCATTTCAGTGATCGCAGTCGGGCTTCTGCTCGCCGTCGCGTCAACCGTTGCGATCAACGGGGGCTACGCGTTGCAACACACCGCTGCCTCCGGGCTCCCGGCGCTGCGCCTGCGCCACCCCGTCAGAGCACTTCGCTCGCTCGCCGGCCATCGGCGGTGGCTGATCGGCTTCCTCGGCGGGATCGGCGGCTGGGTGCTCTACGTCGCCGCGCTACGGATCGCGCCGCTCTCGCTCGTCCAGGCTGCCTCGGCGGGTGGGATCGCGGTGCTCGCCGTGGGCGGCGGGCGGCTGCGGCCGCAGGAGCGCATCGGCGTCGGCGCAGCCGTGCTCGGGCTCGTGCTGCTCGCGCTGTCGCTCGGCTCGCATCCCGCGGCAGGGCGGGCAGCCTCGACCGCGGTCGTGGCCTGGTTTGCCGGCTCGCTCATCGTCGCCGCAATCGTGGCCGTCCTCCTGCCGGCCGGGGCAGGGCTCGGCACCGCAGCGGGCGTGCTCTACGCCGCCGGCGACGTCGGGACGAAGGCCGCCGTCGTCGGCGGCCGGCAGCTCCTCTTCGCGCCGGCCGTGCTCGGCTTCCACGGCATCGCCTTCGTCTGCATGCAGCTCGCGTTCCAGCGGGGCGCACGTCTCGCGACGGCCGGGCTCGCGGTGCTCTGGACGAACGCGCTGCCGATCGTCGCCGGCACCATGCTGTTCGGCGAGAGCCTGCCCGCCGGCTGGCGCGGCGCCGCGCGGGTCGCGGCTTTCGCGCTCGTCCTCGTGGGCGCCGTCGCCCTCTCCCGGCCGGCCTCGGAAGCGGGATTTGACGGCTCCGGAGGCCCCGCTAGACTTTCGATTGACTAGTCAGTCAACGACGTCTCGAGGAGTTTCCATGGCCACGATCGAGCAGGGAACGGCGACGGGTGTCTCGTTCGCCCTGACGGACGAGCAGAAGGCGCTGCGCGAGCTCACGCGCGAGTTCGCGGCGAAGGAGATCCGGCCGAAAGAGGCCGAGTACGACGAGAAGATGCAGCACCCGGTCGACGTGATCGCGAAGGCGCACGAGCTCGGGCTGATGAACCTCCACGTCCCGGAGGAGTTCGGCGGCGCCGGTCTCGGCTGCTTCGACGGCATGCTCGTCGGCGAGGAGCTCTACTGGGGCTGCGCCGGCATCGGCACGTCGATCTCGGCCAACGGCCTCGGCGCCGGCCCCGTGATCATCGCCGGCTCGGACGAGCAGAAGGCGACCTGGCTTGCCCCGCTCATCGACGAGCCGATCCTCTGCTCGTTCGGCCTCTCGGAGGCGGGCGCGGGCTCGGACGTCGCCTCGATGAAGACGACCGCCGTCCGCGAGGGCGACGAGTACGTCGTCAATGGCTCGAAGACGTTCATCACGAACGCGGGCTACGCCGACTGGACGGTCGTCTTCGCGAAGACCGATCCGAAGGCGGGCGCGAAGGGAATGTCGGCGTTCATCGTCCCGATGGATGCGCCCGGCGTCACGATCGAGAAACACCTCGACAAGATGGGGCAGCGGTCGACCGACACGTCGGCATTCGCGCTCCAGGACGTTCGGATTCCCGTCGAGAACCGCCTCGGCGAGGAGGGCGACGGCTTCAAGATCGCGATGGAGACGCTCGATTTCACGCGTCCCGGCACCGCCGTCGGCGCGGTCGGAGTTGCTCAGGCTGCATACGAGCACGCGGTCGCGTACGCGAAGGAGCGCGTCACGTTCGACGTGCCGATCGCGATGCACCAGGGCGTCAACTTCATGATCGCCGACATGGCGACCGAGATCGAGGCGTCGCGCCTGCTCTGCTGGCAGGCCGCGTGGATGCTCGACCAGGGCTACGGCCGTAAAGCGACGCTCTACTCGTCGTTCGCGAAGCGCTTCGCCGCCGACACGGCGATGAAGGTGGCGACCGACGCGGTGCAGGTCTTCGGCGGCTACGGCTACATCAAGGAGTACCCGGTCGAGAAGCTCATGCGCGACGCGAAGCTGTTCCAAATTTACGAGGGCACGAGTCAGATTCAGCGCCTCGTCATTGCGAAGGAGATCTTTCTCCCGAAGGATTGAGGCGAACGCGCAGCTGGAGGCGCTGAGCCCCCTCGCACCGCTTCGCTTTCCTGCTCGGGGGTTGTTGTCCGCGACCGCACCGCTCCGTCGGCGTGAGCGAGCCGCGCCCGCCATGTCGGGCGCGGCCCAGGGGCCGCCTCTGGCGTAGCCTTCGTGCATGGCTATCGAGATCGACCTCAGCGGACGCGTGGCGCTCGTCACGGGCGGCTCCCGCGGGCTCGGGCGCGCCGACGCGCTGACGCTCGCGCGGGCGGGCGCCGACGTCGTCGTCGCCGACCTGCTCGTCGAGTCGGAGCTCTCCGAGGACACCGACCGCTACGGCGCGCTTGCGACCGTCGCGCGCCAGCAGGGGCTCGTGCACACCGAAGAGACGGTCGAGGAGATCCGCGGCATGGGGCGGAAGGCGATCGCCGTCCGCTGCGACGTGACCGACCGCCCGCAGGTCGACGCGGCCGTCGAGCGCGCCGTCGCTGAACTCGGCTCGGTCGACATCCTCGTCAACAACGCGGGCACCCTCGACCACGCTGCGCAGTTCCCGCACCAGTCGCCCGACCTCTGGGAGCGCGACCTCCGCGTGAACCTCACCGGCGCCTTCAACTGCGCCCAGGCGGTGTGGCCGCACATGGTGGAGCGCGGCTGGGGGCGGATCGTGAACATGGCGTCCGTCGCCGGGACGCTCGGGGGCTTCGGCCAGGCGAGCTACTCGACGACGAAGGCCGGTCTCCTGGGCCTGACCCGCACGCTCGCGATGGAAGGCGCGCGCCACGGCATCACCTGCAACGCGATCGTCCCGGGCGTGATCGGCACCGAGGCCTTCAACATGGCGAACGCCGCCATGAACGAGCGGATCGTCGCGCGGACTGCCCTGAAGCGGCCGGGCGAGCCGCAGGAGATCGCGAACACGATCGCCTTCCTCTGCTCCGACCTCGCCTCGTACATCACCGGGATCGAGCTGAACGTCTCCGGCGGCGTCGAGCTCTTCGTTTTCTAGAGGGGTCGCTACTCTGGAGTCGGTGCGTCGCCGCCTGCTCTTTCTGCTGCTCTCCGTCGTCGCGACGGCGATCGTCCTCGGGCTCGTCTTCGCGGGCTCGCCGACGACCCTCGCCAAGGGCGTGACGATCGACGGCGTCGACGTCGGGGGGCTTCACGCGTCCGCCGCCCGCGCCCTCCTCGAGAAGCGCTCCGCGGCTCTCGCGAACCGCCCCGTGATCTTCGTGGCCCGCGGCCGGCACTTCGCGATCCGGCCCGCCGAGCTCGGCGTCTCACCGGACTGGAAGGCAGCCGTCGACGCCGCGCAGCGCCAGGGTGACGGCTTCGGCCCGATCCGCGGCTTCCGGCGCCTCGACGTCCAGGTGTTCGGCGCCGACGTGACCCCGCCGACGCGTGTCCTGAACGGCGCGCTCGAGTACAAGCTCGGATTGCTCGCCGGCAAGGTGAACCGCGCACCGCGCGACGCTGCCGTCGTCCGCCGCGGGCTGAACATCGTCGTCGTGCCGGCACGCGCTGGTTACGTGCTCGATCGTCACGCCGCCGAGCTCACGCTCGTCCGCTCGCTCGCCTCGATCGACCGCACGTCGGCTCATGTCGATCTCCCGCTGCGCGTGCAGCAGCCACGTGTTCGCGCGGCCGCGCTCGCCGCCGCGGCACGCCAGGCCCGCACCGCGCTGTCCGCGCCGGTGCGCCTCCAGCTCGGCAAGACGCGCTGGGTGCTGAACCCGCGCCGGATCGCGCGGCTGCTCGTGCTGCCCGCCGGTGGCCGGACGGCCCTGCAGATCGGCGGCCCCGCCGCCGACGCGTGGGTCGTCAGCCTCGGCCGCCGCGTCGAGAAGCCCGCGCACGACGCCACCTTCGCCGTCCACGGCACGCGCGTCAGCGTCGTGCCGGCGAAGCCGGGCATCCGCCTCGACGCTGTCGGCACCGCCGATGCCCTGCTCGGGGCGGCGCTGAAGCAGCGGCCCGGCCTGCGGATCGCACGGCTGCCGGTGCAGGAGTCGGAGGCCAAGCTCACGACGGACGCGGCGCGCGCAATGCACATCACGGCACCCGTGTCGACCTATACGACGCTCTACGGCGGCATCGCGAACCGCGTTCACAACGTCCAGCTCGTCGCGCACCTCGTCGACGAGAAGCTGATCGCGCCCGGCGCGACGTTCTCGTTCAACCAGACGACGGGCGAGCGCAACGCGGCGAAGGGCTTCCTCGAGGCGCCCGTGATCGTGAACGGCGAGCTCACGACGGGGCTCGGCGGCGGCGTCTGCCAGGTGTCGACCACGGTGTTCAACGCCGCGTTCGATGCCGGCCTCAAGATCACGCGGAGGACGAACCACGCGCTCTACATCAGCCACTACCCGCAGGGGCGCGACGCGACCGTCGACTACCCGACCGTCGACCTGAAGTTCGTGAACGACACCGGCAACTGGCTCCTCCTGCGAACCTTCGTCAGCGCCTCCTCGCTCACGGTGGGGCTCTACGGGACGCCCGTGCACCGCAAGGTCGTCAGCAGCACGAGCCCGCTCGTCCCGCGCGGCAAGCCGCCGGTGAAGAAGACCGTCGACCCGACGCTGAAGCCGGGCGAGAAGATCGTCGACGATCCGGGTGTGCCGGCGATGTCGACGAGCGTCACGCGCGATGTCTATGCCGAGGACGGCAAGCTCCTCTACCACGACACGTGGTATTCCTCGTACCGCGCGGAGCCGAAGCTCGTGCGCCTCGCCCCGTCGAAGCACAAGCCGAAGAAGAAGCAGCCGGCTACGACGACGTCGCAGACCGAGACTCAGCCGACGCAATAGCGTCCTTGAGCCACTCGGGCACTCTCGTCGGCGCGAGCGTCGCCGCATCCACGCACGCATGCGCGGTGTAGCCCTCCGCCATGAGCGTGCCGTCGTCGCGGACGATTGCGTACTCGTAGCGGAATCGCGCGCCCCGGACGTCGACGCAGCGCGTGTGGACGTGCAGGAGCTCGTCGAAGCGCGCCGGCGTCACGTAGCGGCAGTGCGACTCGAGCACGAGCGCCTCGAGCCCGCGGTCACGGAGCGCCTGGTAGCCGCCTGCATGCTCGCGCAGGTACTCGACGCGCGCGACCTCGAACCAGACGAGGTACGAGGCGTTGTGCGCGATTCCCTGCGCGTCGGTATCGGCGAAACGGACACGAACGTCCGTCGAGAATGTGAACCCCTCCATCGGTGCAGTATTCACGTATGAGCGTCGAGCGTCTCGCGGAACTGATGCAGGCGCGGCGCCCGTGCGTCGTCTTGACCGGTGCCGGCATCAGCACCGAATCCGGCATCCCGGACTTCCGCTCGCCCGGCGGGATCTGGGCGGAGTACGACCCGATGGAGTACGCGACGATCGACGCGTTCCTCGCCGACCCCGCGAAGGTGTGGGACTTCTACGGCAAGCGGCTCGCGGTGCTCGGAAGCGCCGAGCCGAACGACGGCCACCTCGCGCTCGCCGAGCTCGAGCAGCGCGGCTGGGTTCGTGCCGTGATCACGCAGAACATCGACCGCCTGCACGAGCGTGCCGGCTCGCGTGCGCTCGTCGAGGTGCACGGGTCGATCCGCACGTCGAGCTGCCTCGACTGCGGCACCGTCGTGCCCTTCGCGGAGGTCGCGGCGCTGCTGCCGGTGCCGGCATGCCCGAACTGTGGGCGCGTGCTCAAGCCCGACGTCGTCATGTTCGGCGAGCTGCTGCCGGAGGCCGCGATCGCGCGGGCAACACAGCTCGCCGCGCAAGCCGGGCTGCTGCTCGTCGTCGGCTCCTCGCTCGAGGTCTATCCCGTCGCGGGCCTGCCGCTCGAGACGATCGCTGCGGGCGGCAGCGTCGCCATCGTCAACCGCGGCGGGACACCGTTCGACTCGCGGGCAGCCGTGACGGTCGACGCGGCCGCCGGCGAGACGCTGCGCGCGCTCGCCGAGCGCCTACCCGAGCGCCCGTAGCGACGCCGCGAAGATGCCCTGGCGGAAGCGGCTCTTCATGGGGGACGTCGCGAGCGGGAAGACCGGCACGACACGGTCGCCGGCGAACGAGACGGAGAAGTAGTCGCCGATCATCCGCCCGCCCTCGGCGCGCGAGAGCCAGGTTGTCGAGAAGGGCTGCGCGTCGAGCTGCTGTGTCGACCATGTCTTGCCGGCGTCCCGCGACTGCGCGAAGCCGATGCCGAGCAGGCACGACTTGGTTGCGTTGGTGCCGTGGCACGAGCCGGCTTGGGTGTAGGCGTACACGAGCCCGAGCCGTCCCGGGTGCGCGGGATCCGCGGCGAGCCCAGGAATGAAGAACGACTCGGCCGACGACGCCGGCGCGAGCGGGATCCGCGTCGGTGCGCTCCACGTGAGCCCGTCCGCCGAGGTCGAGAGCACCATGTCGTTCCGCGCGCACGACGCGCGGAAGCGGCAGTCGTGCCACACCGCATAGATCGTCCCGTTCGAGTCGATGTCGAGGGACGGCAGCGCGATCGCCCGCATCGGATCGTTGTCGGCGGCCTGGAGATCGGAGACGACGATGCGCGCAAATGTCGCGCCGCCGTCGGTCGAGCGCAGCGCAACCATCGAGCCCGAGAGCGCCGACTGGCCGCGGTAGTCGCCGGCGACGACGACGAGCGTGCCGTCCGGCCGGATCACCGGCTGCGTGCCGACGAGGATCGAGCCTGCGCGTACCGGCGTCGACCACGTGAGGCCGCCGTCGGTCGAGAACTGGCTGACGGTCTGGCTTCTCTGGTCGTCGGTGTACTCGAGGTAGCAGCGGCCCTTGAACGGGCTCGCAGCGCCGTTGTCGCAGCTGACCCACTCCTTGTCGAGGAGCACACCGCCGACTGCGTCGACCGGCGCCGACCAGTTCTTGCCGTCGGTCGAACGCGAGATGTAGACGTGCGAGAAGTCCGGCTCGATCGTCAGTGAGCTCACGAGCCAGACCCCGTGCACCGCATCGAAGGCGACCGAGGGGTCGGACGCTGCGTTCTCCGGGCCCGCGGGCGTCGCGTTCGTTGTCGTGCCGGGCAGGAAGCTCCGCTGCCACGTACGGCCGGCGTCGGTCGACACTGCGGTGCCGATGTTCGAGGCAGCGCCGTTCTCGCGCCGCCCGACCTGGAACGCGGCGACCACCGTCGATCCCGATGCGGCGCTGTCCGGCTCGACCGCGGTCTCGTGCTGGCTGTCGTCGTTCGTGTACGGGTCGACCGAGAGCCGTCGCGACACGATCTCGCAGTTCGAGGCGACGTGATCTGCCGCATCCGCGCTGACGATGTCGATGCCCACGCCGCAGTCGACGCGGTCGACACCGCCGAACGCAACCTGGACGCGATCGGCGCCGCCGCCGGCGAGCACACGGTCCGCCGCCTGTGTGCCCACGATCAGCTCGCCGAGCTTCGAGCCATGGATCGTCGCCGCTCCAGCGGTCGAGGCCAGCGCGAGGAGCAGGAGGACGGGGAGGAGTCGGCGCACGATGGCCGCCCAGAGTACCCTCGCGTCGTGGAGGTGCACGACGTCGACGTGCTCGTGGTCGGCAGCGGCTTCGGCGGTAGCGTCGCCGCGCTGCGTTTGACCGAGAAGGGCTATCGCGTCGCCGTGCTCGAAGCGGGCCGCCGCTTCGCACCCGAGGACTTCGCGCGCACGAACTGGAATCTCCGGCGCTACCTCTTCATGCCGCGGCTCGGCTTCCGCGGGATCCAGCGGCTGACCGTCCTCGACGACCTCGTCGTCCTCTCGGGCGCGGGAGTGGGCGGCGGCTCGCTTGTGTACGCGAATGTGCTCATCGAGCCGCTCGAGCCGTTCTACGACGATCCGCAGTGGGCGGACATCACCGACTGGCGCGCCGAGCTCGCAACCTTCTACGACCTGGCGCGCGGCATGCTCGGCGCGACCGAGACGCCGTTCGACTCCGCCGCCGAGCCCGTGATCCGGGAGATCGCGCGCAGGATGGGTGCCGCCGAGACCTTCGAGCGCACGACGGTCGCGGTCGACTTCGACCGCTGCGTCCGTTGCGGCGGCTGCATGGTCGGCTGCCGCTTCGGCGCGAAGAACACGCTCGATCGCAACTACCTTCGGCAAGCCGAGAAGGGTGGAGCCGTCGTGCACGCGAGTCGCGAAGCGACGCTGCTCCGCCGTGTCGCCGGAGGCTGGGAGATCGAGACCGAGCGCGCCGGCAGCTGGGTGCGAAAGCGGCCGGAGCGTTTCCACGCACAGCAGGTCGTGCTCGCTGCGGGAGTGCTCGGCACCCTGAAGCTGCTCCTGCACTCCGGCGTCGGCGGGCCGAACGTCGGCGAGCTCGTGCGCTCGAACTCGGAGGTGATCGTCGGCGCGGGCGCGCGTGACACACGCGTCGACTACTCGGAGGGGATCGCGATCGGCTCGTCGTTCCATCCGAATCCGCACACGCGCATCGAGCTTGTCCGCTATCCGAAGGGCTCGAGCCTGATGGGGCTCTTCTCGACCGTGCTCGTCGACGGAGGCGGCCGCGTCCCGCGCCCGCTGCGCTGGCTCGGCTTGCTGCTGCGTCACC
>JBGPLW010000028.1:0-14046 GCA_041486645.1 Gaiellaceae bacterium
GTGCTCGGGTGCTGCTGCCTCGGTCACCTGGTGTTAGCCGGTGACCTTCGGATGTTGCGTCTTGCCGATCCACGGCAGGCTCCGCTTGACGCAGGCCGGGTTCGTGCGTCCCGGTGCCGGCGTCGATGCGGAGAACGTGCCGCCGAACGTCTGGTCGACGTTCGGGATGTAGCCGACCGTCTTCACCGCCAGCTTGCCGCCCTTGGTGTAGAGCTGCGCGTAGTAGACGGGGATGACGCCCTGGTTGTACTTGTCCAGGTGGATCGTTCCGTACGCCGTCGGCAGAACGGTCTTCTTGATCGCGGCCTGGAGTGCCTTCTGACCGCCGGAGATGTCACCGCCGACTGCCTGGAGGCCCTTGATCAGGCCCCACGTGTTGATGAAGAAGCCGTACGTGAACGTCGACGATGCCTGCGGCGCCGCGGCGCCGTACGGCGGGATCGTCTTGAACCACTTGCCGATGATGTTGTTCGCGTAGTTCTTCGCAGCCGGAGTTGCGAGGTCGCCCGCCGTGCCGGCACCGCCGACATAGGCGCCGACGACGCGCGTCGAGAGCTGCTCGAACTGACCCGGCGTGCCCCAGAACAGGTTGCCGATGAACTTCTTCCCGTTGATCGGGCCATGAGCCTGCTCATAGGCCTTCAGGAACGGGATGAGACCGGCGCCGCCGACTGCAACGAAGGTGCCGTCGACGTTCGTCGGCATCTGCTGTGCGTAGGAGGAGTAGTCGGTCGTGTTCAGCGGCGGGAACACCCGCTTCGTGACCTTGCCGCCGACAGCGCAGAACTCGGCGATGAAGCCGGCTGCCGACGTCCACGCGAAGCTGTAGTCGTCCGCCACGACTGCGGCGGTCTTCCAGTGCAGCTTGTTGTAGGCGAGATCACCGAGACCGGCGTTCCACATCGCACCGTCTCCGTTGAAGCGGAAGAAGTTCGGCGCCCGCACCTTCAGCGTCGTGTCCTGTGCGCCGGCAGAGCCGTCGACGAACGTCTTCGTGGGATGCTGCTTCGCGTAGTTGGCCACCGCGATCGACTCGTCACCCGAGAGCGGGCCGATCATGACGTCCGCGCCCAACTGCTCCATGAGGCGCTTCGTCTCCTTGATCGCGGTGTCGGCCTTGTCGTTCGAGCAGCCGACGCCGACGAGCTTGAGCGGGTGGCCGTTGACCGAGCCGCCCGTCCAGCCCTTGCGCGGGTCGTTCGGGTTGACCGGCTTCGCGCCGGCGTACTGGGACATCGCGGAAACGACTCCGGCGAGGTCCTGACCGTCGAACGAGCCGAAGGCCCCCTGACAGTCGGAGAGCACGGCGACCTTGATCGTGCTCGCCTTGTTCGTGGCGGTCGCTGCCGACGCGGCGATTGCGGCAACCAGCACCGCGAGCACCGCGAAGGGGATCAGCCTCCGCCTTCGCATTCCACTACCCATCCTTTGCCCTCCTTTGAGCCTTGTGGTTCTCCTCGAACCAGGATCCTTCATCGAACCGGGCGAATCTCCAAATGGCGGTGCCGTGACGTTGTGCGTGCGACCCCCTCCTTTCAGACGCTGGGCTCGGCCTGCGCGAGCTCGACCGGTGGCCGGTCGAGCGGGCCACGGCGCCACCCGGAGAAAAGGTTGACGATGCGTTCCCAGAGGCCGATGAGGCCGCCGGGCGAGACCACCACGATCACGAGAAAGATCGCGCCGATCAAGGTGTGGAAGCGCGGGCCGATGAAGCCGATGCGCTGCGAGTAGTTGTTGATGATGACGAAGAACAGGGCGCCGACCCAGGCGCCCTCGAGCCGGTAGAGGCCGCCTATGACGGCGATCACCAGCAAGTCGATGGTTGCGCCGAGGTCGATCGACGCCGGGTCGATGTGGCCGTTCCACCAGACGAAGAGCACACCGCCGATTGCGGCGATGAAGCCTGCGAATGCAAACGCGATCGTGCGATGGAGCGGCACGTTGTAGCCGAGCGACGACATCCGCACCGGGTCGTCGCGGACGCCCTGGAGCGTCAGGCCGAACGGCGTGCGGACGAGATAGCGCAGAAGTGCGTACACGAGGAGCGCGACGACGAGCGCGACGTAGTAGAGGCGGTTCGTGTGAGCGTCGACGTTGCCGATCGCGCTCGGCGCCGGAATGCCGCTGATGCCGCCGAAGCCGGAGACGTCGGTCACCTGGCCGAAGAAGAGGTTCGCAATCACCGAGTACGTCAGCGTGATCATCAGGAAGTAGATGCCGACGCTCCGGTTCGCGAGCGCGCCGAACAAGAGCGCCATCGCGACCGCGAACGCGATCCCGACGAGGATGCCCCACCACGGGCTCCAGCCGAGGTTGAGCCCCTTCGTGTTCCCGTTCGTCGTCGCGTTGCCGAGCACGAAGCCGGCGATCCCGTAGACGGAGACCTGCGCGAGCGAGACCATGCCGCCGTACGCCGACAGGAAGATCAGGCTCGCGGCGGCGATGCCGAGGAAGAGCATCTGCGTGAGCAGCTGGCCGACCCAGTAGCTCGTCAGGTAGAGGGGCGCCGTCACGGCGAGCGCGAGCGCGAGCACCGCGACGACCCGGTCGGCATTGACGCGGGGCACGCTCACGCCGGCCGTCCGAACAGGCCGAGAGGCCGCACCGCGAGGACGACCGCGACGAGCGCGAAGGTGAAGATGATCGAGTAGTACGTGTACGACGACGGTAGGTACGCCGCCGAGAAGTTTGTCGTGATTCCGAGCAGAAGCGCGCCGATGGCGGCTCCGCCGAGTGACCCCATCCCGCCGATGATCACGACGACGAGCGAATACAACAGCCAGTTGGCGTCCACGCCGGGAGCAAGGCTGGCGAACGAGCCGCCGATGATGCCGCCGAGGCCCGCGAGCGCCGAGCCGACGATGAACGCGATCGCGAACGTCAGCTGGATGTTGATGCCGAGCGCCGAGACCATCGCGCGGTCGTCGACACCCGCGCGGATGACCATGCCGGTGCGGGTGCGCTTCAGCCACAGCCAGAGCAGGATCCCGATCCCGACCGCGATCCCGAGGATGATCAGACGCGTCGTCGTGTACACGACGCCCGCGACGTGAATGTTGGTGAACGTGTCGAAGTTGCGCGGCCACGCGATGTCCTCGGCGACGCCCCCGAAGTGCGCGAGCATCTGGTCGGCGAGGATGATCGAGATCGCGATCGTGATCAGCGCCTGGCGCAGGTCTTGGCCCTGCGTCCAGCGCAGGACGAGCTGCTGCATCACGAGGCCCGAGCCGGCGACGACAGCGGTGCCTGCGAGAGCCGGCACGATCCAGTGCGTCAGGTTGACCTGCGAGCTCTCGAGGCCGAACGAGCCGCCGCCGCCGACCATGCGCCGCTGGATCGTCAACGCGACATAGCCGCCGAGCAGGAAGAACGCTCCGTGGGCCATGTTCACGACTCGCATCAGTCCGAAGATGAGCGTGAAGCCGCTCGCGACGACGAAGTAGAGCCCGGCGGCGGTGACCCCGTTCAGCACCGTGATCACGAAGTCCTTCGGGTCGTGCACCGCCGAGCCGAATGTCGTCGCGTACCTGCCCGTCGTCGGCGCGACGAACGCCACCCACAGGACAGGCAGGGCCCCCAGGACGCCGAGCGCTACCCAGCCCGCGATCCGCAGAGCGCGCACCTGCGCGACGCTGAGCCGGCGCCGTCCTCGCATCGTTTCCCGCCGCCGCAGGGTGGAGTCCATCATTCGCCCGCGTTGAGGTAGAGGACGGCTCTCTCTGAGTCGGGCTTTTGCGGGATGTACTCCGCGATCTTCTTGAGCTCCGGATACCGCGAGCGGTCGAGCGTGTCGGCGTCCGGCCAGTTCAGCTCGATCAAGTTCTCGGCCGGGTCGCGGAAGTAGAGCTGCACCTGGCGCGACGGCAGTTCGACGAGCTGCCAGCCCCAGGTGTCGGACACGTACGCCTTGACCGCGTCGTACGCCGCGTCGAAGTCGTCGATCGTGATCCCGAGGTGATGCCGCGACGGAGCGTCACCATCGAATTGGAACAAGTGGAGCTGCATGTCGCCCACGCGGAGCCACTGCACCGGCGCCTCGAACGTCGGCGTCGGAATCCGCTCCATCGCGAACACGTCCTCGTAGAACCGCGTGGACTCCTCGAGATCGCGCGCAGCGATGCTGACGTGGTTGATCCGCGTCGCGCGCACTGCGATGGAGTCTTCTGTATTGCACGTGATAGTTCAAGTAGCCATGGGCACTCGGAGCGATAGGATCCGCCTATGAATTTCCGGCAGCTCGCGTGCTTCGTCGCGGTCGTGGAGGAGGGGTCGTTCACGCGCGCGGCGCGGCGGATCGGGATCACGCAGCCGTCGCTCTCGCAGCACATCCGCGCGCTCGAGACGGACATCGACGGGCCCGTGATCGAGCGGCTATCACGCGGCATCTCGCTCACTCCGGCAGGCCGCTCGCTCCTGCCCGAGGCGCGCGCGGCCGTACGCGCGGTCGAGCGCGGCCGGCGAGCTGCACGTTCCGCGCTCGCGCTCGAAGCGGGCGAGCTCGAGATCGCCACGGTCCTCTCGATGGCGGTCGGCCTGCTGCCGCGGTACATCCGGCTCTGGCACGAGCGCTATCCCGACGTCGGCATCCGGCTTCAGGAGTTCAGGCACCGATCACTGCTCGAGGACGCGGTCGAGCAGGGCATCGCCGACTTCGCGATCGGCCCGCTGCCGCTCCGCAAGTGGGATGGGCCGCTCGAGAAGGTCTCCTGGGAGGAGTTCGTCGTCGTGGCTCCGCCGGGCGACCCGCTCGCCGCGCGCCGCACGATCCGGCTCGAGGAGCTCGCCGACCGCGAGTGGGTGCTCTACCACCAGGATCACGGCCTCGCCGGGATCCTCGAAGAGGTGTGCCGCCGTGCCGGATTCAGCCCGCGCGGAACGGTGCGCACCTCGCAGGCCGAGGGCGCCGCGCGGCTCGCGTCGGCCGGCATCGGGCCGGCGCTCGTCCCCGACAACATCGTGCTCCCGGGAATCGAGGGTTCCGTGCTCCGGCTCGACCCGCCGCTCATCCGCGAGGTCGCGGTCTACTCGCGCTCCGAGCTGTCGCGCACGGCGGCGTCCTTCGTCGCGGTGCTGCAATCGGAGCAGCGGCCGCGTCCGCGCGGGGCCGTGACCATTCATCTGTAGCCTGGCCGCCGTGCGCCGCCTGCTCTTCCTGTTCGCGCCGGTGATGCTGCTCGCCGCGTGCGGCGGCTCGTCCGCGGCGCCGAAGGCGTCGGGCCCCGATCCCGGCACGGCCGGCGCCACGACGACCGCGACGGGCAGCGCACGGTTCACGCTCCTCGTCGGCGCGATCGTCGGCGGCTCGCCGGTGCAGTCGAGCGAGACCGGGACGATCTCGTTCTCGCAACGGCGCGCGCACGTCTACAAGCTCGTGCCAAGCGGCGGCACGGGACAGGAGCTCATCGTCGACGGCCCGTTCACGTATACGAACGCGAACGTCGAGGCGGCGCTCAAGGACAAGTCGGTGAAGCCGTGGACGAAGCTCGACACGCGGCGGCTTACGGCCAAGCAGGTGAAGAGCCACCCCGACGAGCTTGCGCACGTGACGGTGCTCGTGCACCTGCTCGACGGCGTCCAGAACGCGCGGCAGTTCGACAGCATGAGCGTCGCGGGCCAGCGCGTGACGGAGTTCCGTGGCGACGTGCAGCCGGCGCGAGTCGTCGCGCGCGCGCCGGCCTCCGAGCGCGCAAGTCTCGCGCAGGCGCTCCGCAACGACTATCCCGCGAGGCCGTTCCTTGGCAGCTTCTGGCTCGACGACGCAGGCCGCGTGCGGCGCGTGCTCGTCCAGTACCACACGCCCGGCGGCACGGAGATCTCGCTCGACGGGCGCTTCTCGGAGTTCGGGATTCGCGTCGACACGACGCCGCCCCCGGCGCGCTCGACGGAGGACATCACTCCCTAGCCCAGGCGAGACCCGCAGCGAGCACCGTCTCGTCGCGCGGCGCGACGAGCTGCAGGTCACCGATCGCGAGGCCCGCCCAGCCGAGCACGTTGAACGGCCGCAGGAACGCGGTCAGCGGGATGCGCACCTCGAGCTCGTCGCAATCGACGGGCGGCAGCTCGACGCCGAGCACCGGCGCGACGTAGAGGTCGACGGGCGGCACGTACGTGCGCCAGACGCGCACCGCTTCCCGCGCCCGCTCGACGGCGGCGGGCTCGATCGTCTGCGCGTGCTCGAGCTTCCCGCGGACGTTGTCGCCGTAGTCGGCGGCGCGCTCCGGGAACGTCGCGCGGTGCGACTCGGCGGCTTCGTGGAAGAAAAGCGGCCAGGTGTCGTCGGGCGGCTCGGGCACCTCCGCCCCGACCACGCGCGCGCCGAGCTCCTCGAGCCGCTCGACGTACTGCTCTGCAGTGCGGTTCTCGGGCAGCGCCGGACCGCCGACCGACGGCGGCTTCGTCAGCAGGCCGACCGTGAGCCCGGCGAGGCGCGGCTCCGGAACGGGCGCGCCCGCGAGCACCGACCACATGAGCGCGACGTCCTCGACCGTGTGCGCCATCGGCCCGACGGTGTCGAAGCTCGGGCAGAGTGGGAAGACGCCCTCGGTCGGGATCCGCCCCCAGCTCGGCTTCAGGCCGACGAGGTCGCAGCACGCCGCGGGCAGGCGGATCGAGCAGCCCGTGTCGGTGCCGAGCCCGAGATCGCAGAGGCCCGCGGCGAGCGCCGCGGCGTTGCCGCCCGACGAGCCGCCGGTCGTGCGCCCCGGGTGGCGCGGGTTCTCGACCGTTCCGTACCACGGGTTCTGGCTCGTCACGCCCCATGCGAACTCGTGCAGGTTCGCCTTGCCGACGATCACCGCGCCCGCACGCACGAGACGCTCGACGGCCGGTGCGGTGCGCTCCGGCACGTGGTCTTCGTAGATCTTCGAGCCGTAGGTCGTGCGAATGCCGGCAGTGTCGATCAGGTCTTTCACGAGCAGGCGCTTGCCGTGCAGCGGCCCCGGCAGCGCCTCACCCGGCTCGATCTCCGTAATGACCGCGTGCCAGACGTCGCTCACGGAAGCAGCGCGACCGCGTCGATCTCGATCTTCGCGCCGGGAACGGCGAGGGCGCTCACCTCGACGAGCGTGCTCGCGGGCCTGACGTCGCCGAAGATCTCCTGCCGCACCGGGTTGATGCGCGCGCGGTCGTCGATGTCGGTGAGGTAGACGCACACCTTGACGACGTCGGCGAAGGTCGCGCCCGCGGCGCCGAGCACGGCGGCGAGGTTCGCGAACACCTGGCGTGTCTGTGCGATCACGTCGTCGCCGCCGACGAGATGCCCGTCGCCGTCGACGGGCACGAAGCCGGAGATGAAGAGCAGGTCGCCGGCGCGGACGGCGTCCGTGTAGTGGCTGAGCGGCTCCGCCAGCTCGGGAAGGCGGATCTCCTCGCGGTCGCTCACTTCAGCGAGCTCGCCCGGAGCTTGCTGAGCGTCGTGAAGGGGCTGATCGCCTCCGGGTCGATCTGCAGCTCGAGCAGCGCCGGCCGGCCGGCGGCGAGCGCTCGCTCGAGCGCAGCGGCGAACTGCGACGTCTCCGTGACCGTCTCGCCGTGCGCGCCGAAGGCGCGCGCATACGCGGCGAAGTCGGGGTTGACGAGGTCGGTGCCGACGACGCGCCCCGGATAGTTGCGCTCCTGGTGCATGCGGATCGTCCCGTACATGCCGTTGTTCACGACGAGCACGACGAACGACAGGTCGTACTGGACGGCGGTCGCGAGCTCCTGGCCGCTCATCAGGAAGTCACCGTCGCCGGCGAAGCAGATCACCGTCGCCTCGGGGCGCAGGAGTTTCGCGGCCACGGCCGCCGGAACGCCGTAGCCCATGGCGCCGCTCGTCGGCGCAAGCTGCGTCGGGTAGTCGTGGTAGCGCCAGAAGCGGTGCACCCAGGCGCTGAAGTTGCCGGCGCCGTTCGTGACGATCGCGCCGGGCACGCGTTCGCGGAGTTGCGTGATGCAGACACCGAGGTCGAGCGTCCCGGGCATCGGGCCGGGCTGCTGCCACGCCTCGTAGTCGGCGCGCGCCTCGACGGTCGAGGCGGCCCAGCGCGGCTCGACGCGGAGGTCGCGCACGGCCGCCGCGAACGGCTCCATCCCGGAGAGGATCGGCAGCTCCGGACGGTAGACGCGCCCGAGCTCCTCGGCGCCCGGATGAACGTGAACGAGCGTCTGCTTGTCGATGAGCTTGTACCCCGACGTCGTCATCTCGCCGAGCCGTGGGCCGGCGGCGAGCACGAGGTCGGCGTCGCGTACGCGCGCCGCGAGCTTCGGGTTGATGCCGATGCCGACGTCGCCGGCGTAGCTCGTTGAGTCGTTGTCGATCGCGTCCTGACGGCGGAACGCCGCCCCTGCGGGCAGCGCGTTGGCCTCGACGAATGAGCGCATGTCCTGCGACGCCCGCGGCGTCCAGCCGGCGCCGCCGAGCAGCACGAACGGCCGCTCCGCGCGCTCGAGCAGGCTGCGCAGGCTCTCGATCTGCTCGGGCGCGGGATGCGGCTGCACGACGTGGAACGGCTTCGCGTCCTGCACGTCGCTTTGCGCGGCGAGCATGTCCTCCGGCAATGCGAGCACGACCGGGCCTGGCCGCCCGGCGCACGCGGTCGAGAACGCGCGCGCAATGTATTCCGGGATGCGGTCGGTGCGGTCGATCTGCGCGACCCACTTCGTCATCGGCCCGAACATGCGCCGGTAGTCGATCTCCTGGAACGCCTCGCGCTCCTCCTGGTCCGAGGCGACCTGGCCGACGAGCAGGATCAGCGGCGTCGAGTCCTGGAACGCGGTGTGCACGCCGACCGACGCGTGCGTCGCACCCGGGCCGCGCGTGACGACGGCGATGCCCGGCCTGCCGGTGAGCTTTCCGTAGGCGTCGGCCATGTTCGCCGCGCCGGCCTCGTGGCGGCAGGTGATGAGGCGGATCGGCGCGTCGTAGAAGCCGTCGAGCAGCGCGATGAAGCTCTCGCCCGGAACGCTGAAAACCGTGTCGGCGCCGTGGACGACGAGCTGGTCCGCGAGCACCTTGCCGCCGTGGCGGCTCACAGTGACCGCTCGAAGTAGACGCGCACCCGCTGGAGCTTTAGCTTGTCCTCGTCCGCAGGATCGACGTAGGCGATCGTCCGCTTGCCCGCCCACTCGGCCGGCAGCACGAGCACGCGCACGAATGCCGTCGGCTCGGACTCCGACGCCGCGGCGAACACGGGGTCGGGGCCGGTCTCGTACCACCACTCGAACGGCTCGTACTCGTGCGAGTCGCCCTGCGTGTCGATCCGGATCCGACCCTCGAGCAGGACGCGCAGTCCCGGGCCGGGGTGGGTGTGGAGGTGCGCGACGCTGCCGGGCGGGAAGTCGACGCGGTCGCAGCGGATGACCGACGGCTCGGACGGGCGCTCGGTCAGCTCCCAGACGAGCGCGTGGCCGTCGACGTGCGCTGCGCCGAAGTGGGCCTCGTCATGCCCGACGTCGTAGACGACGCGATCGCCGTTCTCGCTCGTGAAGCCGTTGCGATGTTGGGAGAGGCGGAGGATCAATGGAAGGTCTGGCCGCCGTCGATCACGATCGTCTGGCCGGTGACGAACTCGGAGCCGGGCCCGGAGAAGTAGACGACTGCGCCGACGACGTCTTCCGGCACCTGGTCGCGTTGGAGCGTCCGCGCCGCGACAGAGACGTCGCGCAGCTTCTCGATCACTTCCGGGTGCGCCTCGACGCCCGCCGACATCGTGAATCCCGGCGCGACGCAGTTGACGAGCACCTTGTCCTTGCCGAGCTCCTTCGCGAGCGCGCGCGTGAAGGCGACAATCGCGCCCTTCGACGTGACGTAGTGCAGCAGGAACGGGACGCCGCGGAACACCGTGCCCGATGAGATGTTCACGATGCGGCCGCCGCCGCGCTCGCGCATCAGGGGCACCACGGCGCGGGACATCAAGAACATCGACGCGACGTTGACGTCCATCACCTGGCGCCACTCGTCGAGCGGGATCTGGTCGAAGGGCCGCATCTCGAGCGATGCGTAGAGGCCGGCATTGTTCACGAGGATGTCGATGCCGCCGCATTGCGCGACCGTTTCGTCGACGAGGCGCTGCACGTCGGCTTCGTTCGAGACGTCGGCCGTCAGGCCGACGCCCTCTGTGTAGGACTGCGCCGCCTCCTCCGCGCCGCGCAGGTCGGCGACGACGATGCGCGCGCCTTCGGCAGCGAGCCCGTCGGCGATCGCGCGGCCGATGCCCTGCGCCGCACCCGTGACGACCGCGACCTTGCCGTCGAGCGAGCCCATCAGCGAACGGGGGAGAAGGAGGTCGGGACCAGGATGCGGTTCTGCTGCGTGTGGATCAGCGGCTGGATCTTCCCGAGGAACGCCTTCCACGCGTCGTCGGCCTGGAGTTTCGCGCGGCGCGCCTCGCGCTCGGCGAAGTTCTCGTAACCCCACAAGGTCGTGTACGTCGAGAGTGCTCCGATGTCGGTCGTGTAGGCGCCGAGCAGGTTGCCGAGGTAGCTCTGCTGGAGCTCGATGCCCTCCGTCTCGTAGAGCTTCACGAGCTCGTTGAGCTTGCCGGTGAACACGTGGTAGTCGCGCTGCTCGACGATCACTGCCGCTCGACTCCACCGATGCAGAGGTACTTGATCTCGAGCCACTCCTCGATCCCGTACTTCGAGCCCTCTCGGCCGATGCCCGACTCCTTCACGCCGCCGAACGGCACGACCTCGGAGGAGATGAGGCCGGTGTTGATGCCGTGGATGCCGTACTCGAGCGCCTCCGAGAGCCGCCAGATGCGCGCGTTGTCGCGCGTGTAGTAGTACGCGGCGAGACCGTACGGCGTGTCGTTCGCCTCGCGGACTGCCTCGGCCTCGGTTGCGAACCGCGCGACACCGGCCACCGGGCCGAACGTCTCCTCGCAGGACATCGCAGCGTCGGCGGTGACGCCGGTGATGACCGTCGGCTGCCAGAAGAGGCCGCCGAGACCTTCGCCGCCGAGCAGCACCTCGCCGCCGCGATCGACCGCGTCGCCCACGTGGCGCTGCACCTTGTCGACCGCCGCTTGTTCGATGAGCGGGCCGACGTTCGTCTCCGGGTCGAGCCCGTTGCCGACCTTGAGCTTCGAGGCGGCGGCGACGAGCCGCGAGACGAACTCGTCGTAGATCCCGTCCTGGACGAAGATCCGGTTCGCCGAGATGCAGGTCTGGCCGCTGTTCCGGAACTTGCAGATCAGCGCGCCGGCGACGGCGGCGTCGAGATCGGCGTCGTCGAAGACGATGAACGGAGCGTTGCCGCCGAGCTCGAGCGAGACCTTCTTCACCTGCTTCGCGCACTGCGCCATCAGGAGCTTCCCGACCTCGGTCGAGCCGGTGAAGCCGAGCTTCCGGACGATCGGGTTGCCGGTCAGCTCGGCGCCGATCGTCGGCGCGTCTTCGGCGCTGCCGGTGACGAGCTGGAAGACGCCGTCAGGCAGCCCGGCCTCGACGCCGAGGCGCGCGATCGCCATCGCCGTGAGCGGCGTCTGCTCGGCCGGCTTCAGCACCATCGTGCAGCCGGCGGCGAGCGCGGGCGCCGACTTCCGCGTCGGCATCGCGGCCGGGAAATTCCACGGCGTGATGCCCGCCGTGACGCCGATCGGGCTCTTCGTGACGACGATCCGGCGGTCGAGGGCGTATGTCGGAATCGTGTCGCCGTAGACGCGCTTCGCCTCCTCGCCGAACCACTCGAAAAACGAGGCGGCGTATTCGACCTCGATCCGCGACTCGGCGACCGGCTTGCCCTGCTCGGTGGTGAGCAGCTGTGCGAGGTCGTCCTGGTGCTCGATCATCAGGTCGGCCCAGCGCCGGAGGATCCGCGCGCGCTCCTTCGCGAGCAGCCCGCTCCACGCGGGCAGCGCCGCCTCCGCCCGCTCGAGCGCGCGGCGCGTCTCGGCCGTCCCCATGCGCGGCACCTCGGCGATCGTCTCGCCGGTGGCGGGGTTCTCGACCGCGAAGGTCGCGCCGGAGTCCGACTCGAGCTCGACGAGCGGCAGGTCGGCGGTCGTCGCCATGGGAGTCATTCTAGGCCGACGGCGGCGATCACCTCGTCAGCGGTCGCCCGTGTGGCGACCGTCGTCAGCGCGTAGTCGAGCGCGGCGCGCTGGAACTCCTCCGAAATCGTCGCGGTCGCGTCGGTGACGACGACGACCTCGTACCCGTGATCGGCGGCGTCGCGGCACGTGTGCTCGACAGCCCAGTTCGTCCAGGCGCCGCAGCAGACCACGGTCGTCGCGCCGAGGCCGCGGAGCTTCGTGTCGAGTGTCGTCGAGTTGAAGGACGACATGCGCTGCTTCTCCACGACGAGGTCGCCTGGTGCAGGCACGACGACCGGCTCGGCTCCCCAGGTTCCGCGCACGAGCGCGTCGGCGTCCGCGATTGAGCGATAGAGCTCCGCGTTCCGTGTCGAGTCGACGTGGCCGGGCTCGTCGATGTGCCAGACGTGAATTACCGGTGCGCCGGCGGCGCGGAACGCGTCGGCGAGCCGCGTCGCCTTCTCGACGACGCCGTGCTCGCGCGCGAACGCCGCCGCGCCGGACGTGGCGAACGCGCCCTCCTCGCCGACCGTGTCGTTCTGCAGGTCGATGACGAGGAGGGCAGTCGTCTGAGGGTCGAGCTTCACCCGCCGAGCGCGCTTGCGATCTCGGCGCAGGTTCCGACCGAGGCGACGTTCTGCATCGCATAGCTCAGCGCCGCGTTCTGCCACTCGTCGTCGACCGTCGAGGTGCCGTCGGACGCGACGACCGCGGCGTAGCCGGCGTCGGATGCATGGCGCGCCGTGTGCTCGATCGACATGTTCGTCCAGGCGCCGGTGATGATCAGCGTCTCGACGCCGAGCCCGCGCAGCAGGATGTCGAGCCTCGTCTCGTAGAAGCCGTTCATGCGCATCTTCTCGACGACGTGGTCGCCGTCCTGCGGCTCGAGGCCGTCGACGGGGGCCGCGCCCCACGTGCCGCGCACGAGCGCGTTCGCGTCCTTCACGCCCTGGAAGAGCGGCGCGTTCTGCTTCAGGCCGGGCGCGCCCTCCTCGACGATGTACCAGACGTGGATCACGGGAACGCCCGCCCTGCGCGCCGCGGCGGCGAGCCCCTTGACGTTCTCGACGACGTTCTGGCTCGTCGCGTGTGCGGGCGCTCCGGAGTCGGCGAACGCGCCGCCCTCGATGATCACGTCGTTCTGAAGGTCCTGGATGATCATTGCCGCGGACTTCGGGTCGATGCGATCCATCTCGCGTATCTCCTAACGCATGTAGCCGAGCCGGTTGCCCGCGACCTTCATGCGCACGCGGTAGACCGACGTCGAGGACGGGATGTAGAGCGTCTGCCAGTCGTCGTCGCCCCAGTTGATGTTGCCGACGCTCTCCGGCACCTCGATCGTGCCGATGTGCTCGCCGTCGGGCGAGAACACCCAGACGCCCTCGGGGCCGGTGACGTAGACGTTGCCGCGCTCGTCGAGCTTCATGCCGTCGACGAGGCCGCCCTTTGCGAGGTCGCCGTCGCCGATCGACTCGGCAAACACGCGGCCGTTCCGGAGCTGGTGGTCGGGCCCGACGTCGAAGACGCGGATGTGAGCACGGGTCGTGTCGTTGATGTAGAGCTGCGACTCGTCCGGCGTGAAGCAGAGCCCGTTCGGCTGCATGAAGTCGTCCACGAGCAGCTGCAGGTCGCCGCCGTCCGGGGGGATCCGGTAGACGCCCTGGAAGTCGAGATCCTGCTCGCGCTCGAGCCCGAACCCGGGCATCCGTCCGTAGGTCGGGTCGGTGAAGATGATCGAGCCGTCGCGCGCGACGATCACGTCGTTCGGGCTGTTCAGCTCCTTGTCGCCCCAGTGGGTGGCGAGCGTCTCGCGGGTGCCGTCCGGGCGTTCGCGCACGACCGAGCTCGTGACGTGCTCGCAGACGATGAGGTTGCCGTCGTTGTCCAGTGTCATGCCGTTGCACTTGTTGCTCGGGTCGCGCAGCACGGTGACGCCCTCCTCGGGGTGCCAGCGCCGGCGCTTGTCTCCGGGCATGTCGCTGAAGTGGAGCGAGCCGTCCGCCATCCAGATCGGCCCTTCGGTGAACGTGAA
>JBGPLW010000029.1:0-13899 GCA_041486645.1 Gaiellaceae bacterium
ATACACCCATAAGCGGATCCGTCACTCGGCGCGCGTCTACGTCGAAGGCGACACCCATACGCAGACGATCGACGGGTTCTTCGGCCTGTTCAAGAACGCCGTGCGCGGCGTCCACCACGGCGTATCGCATAAGTGGCTGCAGGGCTATTTGAACGAGTACGTGTGGCGCTACAACCGCAGGGGCGAGGACAACCGCATGTTCCTCGACCTGCTCGACGCAGCGGCTAGCTGACGTGCCTACACACGTTGTGAACGGCTGAGGGTTCTATCCGGCCCTCCTTCGAGGCTGTGGGTCTCGCCAAAGACCTGCTCGAAGGAGGGCTCGGATGTCGTTTCACCGTAACGCGAAGCTCGGACTGGCTGGGCGGCTTGCGCTGGTGCGCGCGATCGAGGATGGCCTCTCGTTGAAGGCGGCCGCGGCCGCCTTCAACGTCTCGCCGGCGACGGCTCACCGTTGGTGGCATCGCTGGCTTGAAGCGGGCGAAGACGCCCGTCGATCGCTGGCGTGTCTGCTCGACCGCTCGAGTCGTCCGCGGCGTTCACCTCGGCAGCTGGCGCCCGAACTCGCTGAAAGGATCTGCGTCTGCCGCCGTAAGACCGGCTGGGGTCCGCGGCTGGTCGCCGGCGCGACCGGCTTCTGTCACTCGACGGTCTGGAAGGTGCTGAAGCGGGCTGGGCTCTCGCGGCCGCCGCGAGCGGCGCGAGAGCCGGCCAACCGCTACGAGTGGCCCTGCCCCGGCGACCTCTTGCACATGGACACCAGCGAGTACGTCCGCTTCCAGCGCCCAGGCCACCGCGTCACCGGTGACCGCTCAAGCCAGCAACGCCAGCATCGCGACGGCGTCGACTTCGTGCACGCGATCATCGACGACCACTCGCGCCTCGCCTACGCCGAGCTGCTCAATGACGAACGCGCAGAGACCGTGACCAGCTTCCTGCGACGAGCGCTGCTCTTCTACGCCGACAACGGGGTCGCGCCGAAACGGCTGATGACCGATAACGCCTGGATCTACGTGCGCAGCCGCGCCGTGCGACAGCTGCTCACCTCTCACGACATCCGCCACCTCACCACCAGGCCCTACCGGCCCCGCACCAATGGCAAGGTCGAACGCTTCCACCAAACGATGGCGCGCGAATGGGCCTACGGCCTCGTCTATCGCTCCCACCGCGAACGCGCCGCCGCCCTGCCACACTGGCTCGACCACTACAACACCGCGCGGCCACACAGCTCACTCGGAGACCGACCCCCGCTCAGCCGCGTTCACAACGTCTGTGGGCAGGACATCTAGCGGTTCTCGCCGCGGTCGGCCTTGATGATCGCGTCGATCTTCGCCGCGAGCTTCACGCGCCGCTCGCAGGTGTGCTGCGCGCCCTGGATCTTCTGGCGCTCCTTCGCGCTGTGCGGAGTCGGCGCGGTCTGGAAGCCGAACATCGCGCGCCCCCGGCTCATGTTCTTCACGACCGGCTTGCCGAGCTGATAGCCGAAGCCGCGCATGCACTGCCGGACTTCGCCGAGCGGGACGAGCGCTGCCTGCCGCGCGCCGCGTGAGAGCGGCTGCGTGCTGACGGTCCCCTTCAGGAGGTGGAAGCAGGCCGCGTCCGCGGCCTCGTGCTGCTTCGGCGTCGCGGCGCGCATAGCCCGCTCATCGGCCGGGGTCAGATGGAAGTCTCCGTTCGCGTCCGGATTCGGATGCGGCACGCCGTGCGCGCGCATGCAGCGCGCGTAGGCGACGGCGGCCTTGTACGGATCGAGGTGCGGGACGGGCGCGGCGAGGCTGCCGTCGGCCGGCGTCGTGGGCGTCTGCTCGGCCGTGCGCGTTCCGCCGCAGCCGGCGGCAAGGGCGATCAGCGGCAGGATGCAGAGCCAGCGCGCGCGCATCAGTCCGTAGTACCACTCGCAGGCAGAAGAAGTTCCCGCTGGAGGCTCAGGCGAGGTCTTCGAGCACGGGGTACCTGGCATGCGCGTCGAAGCAGTCCGCCGCGAAGAGCGCCGCGCCGACCCCGCCGGTGAAGAGCGTGTAGCGCCCCGGCATGCGCTCGACCTGCTCGAGCGCGTGCACGGAAAATGCGCGGGCTCGCTCGAGCCAGCGCTCGTCGCCCGTGCGCTCGAACGTCCTCAGGAGCGCGTATCCGTTGCCCGATGTGCCGTGGCAGATCCCGAAACCCTTCTCGTCGCCGAGCGGCCCCGCGTCCCAGACGAGTTGCGCGGCTGCAAGGAGCAGCTCCTCGTCGAGGTAGCCGGCTGCGTGGATGAGGAAACCCGGTGCGCCGTGACACCACTGGAGGCGAAAGCTGTCGGTGCCCCCGACCGAGGGCGGCCAGTTCGCATGGTCGCCCTCGACGACGGCCGTGCGCGCGAGCACGTCGGCGGCATTGCCGGTCTCCCCGAGCGCGAGGACGTTACCGACGAGCCCGTGCGCGGGGCCCAGGATCCGGCTCTGCGTACCGAACAGATCCTGCGTCCAGAGCCCGTCCGCGTCGCGCGCGGCGCGCAGATCCGCCGCACTCTCGCGCACGGCGTCGCGCCAGCGCTCGTCGCCGGTCGCCGCGAGCAGCACGCGCGCCGCGAGCAGCGTGCCGGGGACGCCCCACATGAGCTCGTTCGAGACGTTGCCGACGTTCGCCCGCACGAGCGTGAGCAGATCGCCGGCGAGCTCGTCGCTCGGTGCGAGCCGCCAGAGGGTGAGCAAGAGCCCGGTCTCCCCGACGAGCAGTGCCGAGTGCCGCTTCGGCAGTTTCGCCTCCTCCGTCATGAAGTCGGGCTCGTGCCGGAACGCCTCGAGCGCTCGACGCGCAACGTCGACCGGTTCGAGCGCCGGCTCGGCGTAGCCGCCGCGGCGCAGCCGATCGAGCGCCCACGCGACGCCGGCAGCGCCGCAGTAGAGGTTCTTCATCGGCAGCGTCGCCTGGAAGCCGTCCCATTCGTGCGCGGGCCACATCGAATCCGGGTCGTAGGTCGCCTCGGCGTCGCCGACGATCGCGCGGATCGCCGCGCGGACGCGGTTCTCGTCCCACCGCTCGTCCGTCAGCTGGTCGTGCGCGTCTGCGGGGTAGAGCACGTGCCGAGCCTACGCCGTCTGGAGCTGCCCGATCAGATCGCGGTGCGCGGGCAGATAGAGGCTCTCGACGTACTCCACGAGCATCCGGTTCGTGTTGAACCGCGCGCCGAGTTGCGCGATCGAGTTCCGCATCAGCTGCACCCAGCGGGCACGGTTGTCGTAGAACGTCGGGATGACCTGCTCCTCCAACACCGCGAAGAGCGTGTCCGCGTCCGCGGCATCCTGCGCCTCGGCGTTCGAGCCAAGCCAGTCGCCGCCGATCGCAAAGCCCGTCTCGGGCGAGTAGCCCTCGACCCACCAGCCGTCGAGGATCGAGACGTTGACGACGCCGTTCAGCGCCGCCTTCATCCCCGACGTTCCCGACGCCTCGAGCGGGCGGCGCGGGTTGTTGAGCCACACGTCGACGCCCTGGACGAGATAGCGCGCGAGCGTCATCTCGTAGTCGGGGAGGAACACCACGCGGCCGTTCGCCTCCTGGCTCCGCGCGAACGCGACGATCTTCTGGATGAGCGCCTTGCCGCCCTCGTCGGCAGGGTGGGCCTTGCCGGCGAGCACGATCTGGAGCGGGCGTTCGGAGTCGGCGAGCAGGCGCGCGAGGCGCGCCGGGTCGCTGAAGATGAGGTCGGCGCGCTTGTATGTCGCGAAGCGGCGTGCGAAGCCGATCGTCAGCGCCTCCGGGTCGAACGAGCCCGGGAGCCCGCGCGAGCGCATGAACTCGATGAGCGCCGCGCGCGCATGTCGCTGCACGTGCCAGAGCGCCTCGTCGTCGAGGTCGTATGCGCGCGCGAAGTCGGGCGTGCCCATGTCCTCCTCGGTGCCGAGCAGCGCATCGAGCTCGTCCGAGATCCACGTGCGCGCGTGGACGCCGTTCGTGACCGAGCCGATCGGCACGCTCTCGACCGGGCGGTCGGGCCAGAGCCCTTGCCACATCGAGCGCGACACCTCGCCGTGCAGCGCCGAGACGCCGTTCGCGTGCGACGACGTGCGGAGCGCGAACGGCGTCAGGCCGAACGAGCTGTCGGCCTGGTCGATGCGGCCGAGCGCAGCGAAATCGTCCCAGCTAAAGCCGCAGCGCGCCACGAGCGGCGCGATGCTCTGCTCGACGAGTGACGGATCGAAGATCTCGTTGCCGGCGGGAACCGGCGTGTGCGTCGTGAAGACCGTCGACGCGCGGAGACGCGCCATAGCGCCGTCGCGTGAGAGCTGCTGCTCTTCGACGAGCTCGCGCAGCCGCTCGAGCTGCAAGAACGCGGAGTGGCCCTCGTTCATGTGGAAGACGGTCGGCTCGACGCCGAGCGCGCGGAGGGCCCGGACGCCGCCGACGCCGAGGACGAGCTCCTGTCGCAAGCGGTGGCGCCGGTCGCCGCCGTAGAGCCGGTCGGTGATCGCACGCGCCCACTCTGGGTTGCCGTCGACGTCGGTGTCGAGGAGGTAGAGCGGCACTCGTCCGACCTGCGCCCGCCACACCTGTGCGAGCACGGCGACGAGCTCGCCGTCGTCGTCCGCGATCTCCACGGAGACGGAAGCGCTCTCGAGCGTGAGTGGCAGCCGGGCCGGATCGATCTCCGGATAGCGCTCCCCTTGCCAGTCGGTCGCGTCGAGCTGCTGGCGGAAGTAGCCCTCACGGTAGAAGAGCCCGACGCCGACGAGAGGCACCCCGAGATCGGAGGCCGACTTCAGATGGTCGCCGGCCAGCACGCCGAGCCCGCCCGAGTAGATCGGCAGGCTCTCGTCCAGCCCGAACTCGCACGAGAAGTACGCGACGCCGAAGGCGTCGTCCTCCTGCCGGCGCTGCCACCACGTGCGACGCTTCCGCTCGGCGTAGAGCTCGGCCAGGACGCGCTCGACGCGCTCGACGTATGCGGGCGTCGTGGCCGTCGCGAGCTCGTCGTCGCTCAGATCCGCGAGGAGCGCCGTGGGGTTGTGGTCCACCGCTGCGAACCGCTCGCGGCCGAGCTCCTCGAAGAGCGCCCGCGTGCCGGGGAGCCAGGTGAACCAGAGGTTCTCTGCGAGCTCGCGCAGCGCCTCGCGCAGCGCCGCAGGACTGTCAAGCGTGTGCATGGCGGTCAAGAGTAACGAGGACGGGCCGACCGCCAATGGGTCGTGCGTCCTGCGCGGGCTGCTAGCCTTCGACGACTACCCGGACAGCTTTGACAGGCAGCTTGGCGACCGGGTTACCAAACGCCTAAAGCGCTCGTGAGCGCGGATCCGCGCTCCCGGGCTGACTTTGACGGGAGCAAGCTGTGCCGGATACGCGTCATCGCCTCGAAAGCATCCTCCGCGAACGGATCGCCGTTCTCGACGGGTCGTGGGGCGTCCTCATCCAGCGCGAGCTGCGCGGCGAGGATGCGTACCGCGGCGAGCGGTTCCGCGATCACTCCCACGACGTCGCCGGCGATCCCGACCTTCTGAACATCACGCGTCCCGAGGTCGTCTCGCGGATCCACGACGACTACTTCGACGCCGGAGCCGACATCGCGACGACGAACACGTTCACCGCGACGACGATCGGGCAGGCGGACTACGCGTTCGGTGCCGACGTCGTCCGCGAGATGAACCTCGAGGGCGCGCGGCTCGCGCGGCGGGCGGCCGACGCCTGGACGGCCAAGACGCCCGAGAAGCCGCGGTTCGTCGCCGGTGCGGTCGGCCCGCTCAACGTCACCCTCTCGCTCTCGCCGCGCGTGGACGATCCGTCGTACCGGGCGGTCACCTTCGACGAGGTGCGCGACGCGTATGCGCACCAGATCGCGGCGCTCCGCGACGGCGGCGTCGACATCCTGCTCGTCGAGACGGTGTTCGACTCGCTGAATGCGAAGGCGGCGATCGCCGCGGCGCTCGACGTGGCGCCCGAGCTGCCGCTCTGGCTCTCTTTCACCGCGATCGACAAGAGCGGGCGCAACCTCTCCGGCCAGACGGTCGAGGCGTTCTGGCTCTCGGTCGAGCACGCGCGGCCGCTGATCGTCGGCGTCAACTGCTCGCTCGGCGCCTCGGAGATGCGGCCGTTCGTCGAAGACATGGCGGGGATCGCGACGACGTGGGTCGCTTGCTACCCGAACGCCGGTCTCCCGAACGAGTTCGGCCTCCACGACGAGCAGCCGCACGACACGAGCCGCATGCTCGGCGAGTTCGCCCGCGACGGCCTCGTCAACGTCGTCGGCGGCTGCTGCGGTACGACGCCCGATCACGTTCGCGCGATCGCGACGGCGGTCGAGGGAGTTGCGCCGCGCGTGATTCACGAGACGGAGCCCGTGACCCGTTACAGCGGGCTCGAGCCGTTCGCGATCACCGAGGACACGAACTTCGTGATGATCGGCGAGCGCACGAACATCACCGGCTCCGCGCGCTTCCGCCGCCTCGTCGAGGCGGGCGAGTGGCAGGAGGCGCTCGAGGTGGCGCTCGAGCAGGTGCGCGGCGGCGCGAACCTCCTCGACGTCAACATGGACGCCGACCTGCTCGAAGGCCCGGAGGCGATGACGACGTTCCTGAACCTCGTTGCAACCGAGCCGGAGATCGCGCGCCTCCCGATCATGGTCGACAGCTCCCGCTGGTCGGTGATCGAGGCGGGCCTCCGCTGCCTCCAGGGGAAGGGCGTCGTCAACTCGCTCTCGCTCAAGGAGGGGGAGGAGGCGTTTCTCACGCAGGCGCGGATCGTGCGCGGCTTCGGCGCCGGCGTCGTCGTCATGGCATTCGACGAGAAGGGGCAGGCCGAAACCGTCGAGCGCAAGGTCGCGATCTGCGAACGCGCGTACCGCCTGCTCGTCGACGTCGTCGGCTTCCCGCCCGAGGACCTCATCTTCGACTCGAACGTGCTCGCCGTCGCGACGGGGATCGAGGAGCACAACGGCTTCGCCAAGGCGTTCATCGAAGCGCTGCCGCTGATCAAGGAGCGCTGCCCGGGCGCGAAGACGAGCGGCGGCATCTCGAATCTCTCGTTCTCGTTCCGGGGCAACAACGTCGTGCGCGAGGCGATGCACTCGGCGTTCCTCTACCACGCCATCCATGCGGGGCTCGACATGGGCATCGTCAACGCCGGCCAGCTCGTGCTGTATCAGGACATCGAGCCCGAGCTGCTCGAGCGGGTCGAGGACGTCATCTTCGACCGGCGGGAGGACGCGACCGAGCGCCTCGTCGAGATCGCCGACCGCGCGAAGGGCGAGGGCACGCGCCGCGAGCGCGATCTCTCCTGGCGCGAGGCGCCCGTCGAAGAGCGCCTCTCGTACGCGCTCGTGCACGGGATCGTCGACTTCATCGTGGCCGACGCCGAAGAGGCGCGCCTTCAGTACGAGCGCCCGCTCGACGTGATCGAGGGGCCGCTGATGGCGGGCATGCAGATCGTCGGCGACCTCTTCGGCGACGGGAAGATGTTCCTGCCGCAGGTCGTGAAGAGCGCGCGGGCGATGAAGAAGGCCGTTGCCCATCTCGAGCCGTACATGGAAGACGAGAAGAGCGGTAGCCGCGTGCAGGGGACGGTCGTGCTCGCCACCGTGAAGGGCGACGTGCACGACATCGGCAAGAACATCGTCGGCGTCGTCCTCGGTTGCAACAACTACGAGGTGCACGACCTCGGCGTGATGGTGCCCGCCGAGACGATCCTCGACACCGCGGCACGGGTCGGCGCCGATGTCGTCGGGCTGTCGGGCCTGATCACGCCGTCGCTCGACCAGATGGTCGACGCCGCGCACGAGATGGAGCGCCGCGGCCTGTCGCTGCCGCTTCTGATCGGCGGCGCGACGACGTCGAAGCAGCACACCGCGGTGAAGATCGCGCCGCAGTACTCGCAGCCGGTCGTACACGTGCTCGATGCGTCGCGCGTGACCGCGGTCGTTTCGGCGCTGCTCGATCCCGCGCGCCGCGCAACCCTCGATGCGGAGAACCGCGAGCTTCAGGACCGGATGCGCGAGCTGCACGCCGAGCGCGACCGCAAGCCATTGCTCCCGGTGGGCGAAGCCCGTGCGAACCAGGAAGCGGTTCCGTTCGACGAGCTCGCAACTCCGGACTTCACTGGTGTGCGGCTCGTCGAGCCGTCGCTCGAGACGCTGCGCCCGTACATCGACTGGCAGTTCTTCTTCCACACCTGGGAGCTGAAGGGTCGCTATCCCGCGATCCTCGCGCAGCCCGCTGCAAAGGAGCTCTTCGACGACGCGCAGGAGCTGCTCGACGAGATAGTCCACGACGGACTGCTCACCGCGAGAGGTGTCTACGGCTTCTGGCCCGCATCGTCCGACGGCGACGATATCGTTGTCCACGATGACAACACGACGCGCTTCTGCTTCCTGCGCCAACAGTCGGCGTACGGCGACACGCGGCCGAACCGCTGCCTCGCCGACTACGTCGCGCCGGCCGGCGATCACGTCGGCGCGTTCGCGGTCACCGCCGGCATCCGCCTCGAGGAGCTGAGCGCCCGCTTCGAGGCCGACCACGACGACTACCGCTCGATCATGGCGAAGGCGCTCGCCGACCGTCTCGCGGAGGCGTTCGCCGAGTACCTGCACGAGACCGCGCGGCGCGAGTGGTACGAGACGGGCCCGTCGGTTCCGCCCGAACAACTGACCGAGGAGAGCTTCCGCGGCATCCGCCCGGCGTTCGGGTATCCCGCGTGCCCGGATCACAGCGAGAAGGGCAAGCTGTTCGACCTGCTCGGCGCCGAGCGGGCGGGCATCTCGCTCACGGAGAGCTACGCGATGTTCCCGGGCGCGAGCGTCAGCGGCATCTACCTCGGGCACCCGCAGGCGCGGTACTTCTCCGTCGGCCGGGTCGGGCGCGACCAGGTCGAGGACTATGCGGCGCGCAAGGGCCTGCCGTTTGCCGAGGTCGAGCGCTGGCTCCGGCCGAACCTCGCCTACGAGCCTGAGGTCGATCCCGCCCGCGTTCCGGCGTAGGGCCGCTCCGGAGGCACCCGAGCTCGCCCCGGCACTTCGCTAAGGTGGGCAGGGCGGCGCCCGGTGGCGCTCCTTTTTCCGCATGCGGACGACGCTGAAGAGAGGCATGGGTCGCGCTGCGACCCTGAACGGCAACGGCCGCGCGGTACTCCCGCCCCCGGTGCTCGAGCCGATGCGCCGCTACCGGCAGCCGGAGCCGCCGCGGCGCACGACGCGCGGCACGATCGCGCGCATCTTCGGCTGGATCCTGCTCGGGATAGTCGTCGTCGCGTCGGGCATCCTCGGCGGCCTCTACCTCTACTGGCACGAAACGGCCAGCGCGATCGGCGCCCACTCGAAGGGCGCGATCGCCGCGTCGAAGGACAAGAACCTGCACGCGATCGCATCGCCGTCGGAGCCTGCGACGGCGCTCATCGTCGGGTACGACGCGCGGAAGGGCGTCGACGCGACGTCGGCGCTGGAGTCGCGCTCGGACACGATCATGCTCGTCCGCGCGGATCCGACGAACAACACGCTGTCGCTGATGTCGTTCCCGCGCGATCTCCAGGTGCCGATCTACTGCAAGGGCTCGGACGTCCCGCTCAAGACCGACCGGATCAACTCCGCCTGGGCGACGTGCGGCGAGCAAGGCACGCTCGACACGGTTGCGCACCTGACCGGCTTGCCGATCAACTACCTCATCACCGTCAACTTCCACGGGTTCAAGCTGCTCGTGAACAAGCTGCACGGGGTCTACATCACGGTCGACCACCGATACATCAACACAGTGGCCGGTCCGAGCGGCTACGCGAAGATCGACTTGCACCCGGGCTACCAAAAGCTCGTCGGCCAGGAGGCGCTCGACTTCGTCCGCTTCCGGCACACCGACTCCGACCTCTACCGCCTTGCGCGCCAGCAACTCTTCCTCGACGCGCTCAAGGACAGGCTCGCCACGAGTCTCTCGCTGCTCGAGATTCCAAAGATCATCGGCGCGGTCAAAGGCAGCGTCGAGGTCGTGAAGCCCGGCGCGGGCGCGCCGACCATCAACGAGATCCAGTCGTATGCGGGTCTCGGCTATCACCTGCCACCGGGGCACCTCTTCCGTACGACGATCGGGAACCTGCTCAACTGCGGCTTCGCCAACGCAGAGGTCTGTGGGACGCAGTCGGACATCGATACGGCCGTGCAGTCGTTCGAGCATCCGGACGTGACGCTGCCGTCGCGTGCGAACGCCGTCGCACTGGGACACAAGGTGAAGACCGTGAAGTCGAAGGCGCTGAAGCCGGCCGAGATCTCGACGCTCGTCCTGAACGGGACGACGATCCTCGGGCTCGCGCGCGACACGTCCTACAAGCTCGCTGTCGCCGGCTTCCACACGATGCAGCTGCCGGCGGCGGTCTCGGCCAATGCACCGAGCCAGGCGGAGTACTCGAACACCGTCTACTTCGACACCGTGCAGCCGAACGCGAAGCAGGCGGCGCGCCAGCTCGCGGTTGCGATGGGCCCGCACACGAACGTCGCGCCGCTCCCGCCCGAGATCGCCCCGTATGCGCAGGAGGGCGGCAACCCGCTGACGATCGTCGTCGTCGGGACGGCGTTCCAGGGTGAGGTCGTGAACCCCGAGGCGCACATCGTCGCGACGCCCGTGCACCAGGCGCCGTCGGTCGTGACGAACCCGGGAATGACGCTCAGCACACTGCAGTCGCTTCGCGGGAAGGTGCCGTTCCGGATCATGGTCCCGCACCTGATCCACAGTGCGTCGAGGCTCACGAGCCTCGAGCCGTTCCGCGTCTTCAAGCCTGCACCGCACCAGCACGAGCTCGTGACGACGTTCGTCACCGGCGCGGGAAACGTCTACTGGCAGATCATCGAGACCGACTGGAACGACGCGCCGATCCTCCGCAAGCCGACCGGCAAGTACGTGCTGAAGGACGGCCGCAAGCTCGATCTCTTCACGACCGGCGGCACGATCCACATGGTCGTCCTCCGGACGGCGCGCGCGAGCTACTGGGTCGTGAACACCCTGCGCGACGAGCTCACGAACGAGACGATGCTCGCGATCGCCAAGGGTCTGCAACCGCTCGGGAAGTAACCTAGGCCCGTGGCAAAGATCGCAATGTTCGGCGCCGGCTACGTCGGCCTCGTGACCGGTGCCTGCTTCGCGGAGCTGGGGCATGAGGTCGTGATCCGTGACGTCCTTCCGGAGCGGATCGAGCGCCTTCGGGCGGGCGAGGTCCCGATCTACGAGCCCGGCCTCGATCTCGTGCTCGAGCGGAACGCCGAGCGCATCCGCTTCACCCTCGACATCCGCGAGGCGGTCGAGGGCGCGGACTTCCTGTACGTCGCGGTCGGCACGCCCGCGACCGAGTCCGGCGATGCCGATTTGCGCGCCGTCTGGAGTGTCGTAGACGAGATTCCGGTCGACCTCCAGGGGCAGCCCGTCGTCGTGATGAAGAGCACGGTGCCGGTCGGCACGGGCGAGCACGTCCGCGCGCGGCTCGACGGCCGCGGCCTTACCGGCGTCGGCTACGTCTCGAATCCCGAGTTCCTCGCCGAGGGCAGCGCGGTCGCGGACTTCATGAGCCCCGACCGGCTCGTCGTCGGCGCGTTCGAGGACGAGCATGCCGATCGCGTCGTCGCTCTGCACCGCGGCATCGAGACCGAGGTCGTGCGCACCGACGTCTCGTCGGCGGAGCTCGTGAAGCTCGCCGCGAACGCATTTCTTTCGACGCGCATCAGCTTCATCAACGAGATCGCGAACGTCTGCGAGCTCGTCGGCGCCGACGTGGTCGACGTCGCGAAGGGCGTCGGCCTTGACCACAGGCTGGGGCCCCACTTTCTGCGCGCAGGCATCGGCTTCGGCGGCTCGTGCTTCCCGAAGGACGTCACCGCCCTGAAGCAGCTCGCGGGCAACTCGGGCTACCAGTTCATGCTGTTGCACGCGGTCTGGGAGGTGAACGAGCTGCAGAAGCGGCGCGTCGTCTCGAAGCTTCAGAAGCATCTCGGGTCGCTGCGCGGCAAGACGATCGCGCTCCTGGGGCTCGCGTTCAAGCCGAACACGGACGACATGCGCGAGGCGCCGAGCCGCGTGATCGCGTACCGGCTGCTCGCCGAAGGGGCCGAGGTGCGCGCGTGGGACCCGATCGCGCATCCCGGCGACCTGCAAGGGATCGAGTTGTGCGACACGGTGCTCGAGGCGGTGCGGAACGCCGATGCGGCCGTGATCGTCACCGAGTGGCCCGATCTCGCGGCCATCGCCACTCCCGAGGTGCGCGACGCGATGGCGCGGCCGTTGATCATCGACGGGCGCAACCTGCTCGACCCGGCCGCGACCCTCGAGGCGGGCTTCGCGTACGAGGGCATCGGCCGCCCGCGTCACGCGTCGCCGGCCGAGCCCGAGGCCACGCGCGACCCGGAGCTCAAGGTCTGATGGAGGCGCTTCTGCTCGCGGGCGGCAAGGCGGAGCGGCTCGGCGAGGCGTCGCAGGGCCTGCCGAAGCCGCTCGTCCCGGTGGCGGGGTTCCCGCTCGCCGAGTACGGCGTCGCGCGCCTCGTCGAGGCGGGCGTGTCGCGCGTTATCGTCGCGTGCCGCGCCGGACAGGAGGCGGCGTTCGTGAACGCGCTCTCCGGTCTCGGGGCGGAGATCGAGGCGGTCGGCGAGCCCGAGCCACTCGGGCGCGGCGGTGGCCTGCGTCTCGCGGCGTCCCGCCGGCGCGAGGACGGAACGTGCCTCGCGTTGAACGGCGACGAGCTCCTCGACGTCGACTTCCGCGCGCTGCTCGCCGAGCACGAAGGCTCGGGCGCCGCCGCGACGATCGTCGTCGCGCAGGTGCGCTCACCGTTCGGCGTCGTCGACCTGCAGGCCGACGGCAGCGTCACCGGCTTCCGCGAGGCGCCGCTCCTCGCAGACTGGGTCAACTCGGGCGTCTACGCGCTCGGCGAGGAAGCGCTCGAGCGGCTGCCCGAGCGCGGCGACCACGAGCAGAGCACGTTCCCGGAGCTCGCGAGCGAGGGGAAGCTCCGCGGCTACCGCCACGGCGGCGTCTGGCTCACGGTCAACACGCCGAAGGATCTCCGCGTCGCCGCGAAGTTCATGGAGGAGCACCCCGACTGGCGTCCGAAACGGCACGTGTCTTGAGCGGGCGTAGGCTCGACGGAGCCCGCAAAGGAGCGGAGGTGCCGGCTTTGACGGCGCCGCAGCGGGTATGAGCCTGGACTCGCCGAACTTCGAGGGTCTCGACCGGTGGGCGTTCGAGGAGCGGCGCGTCGAGAAGCCGTGGGGCTACGAGCTCATCTGGGCCCACACCGACCGCTACGCCGGCAAGATCCTCTTCGTGCGGGCGGGCCAGGCGCTCAGCCTCCAGTTCCACAACGAGAAGGACGAGAGCTGGCACGTGCTCTCGGGCCGCGCCCGGCTCGAGCTCGGCGAGGTGGGGCAGGGTGTCCTCAGCTCCGAGGTGATCACCGAGGGGGCCTCGTTCCACTTCGTGCCCGGCACCGTCCACCGGGTCACGGCGCTCGAGGACACGACGATCCTCGAGGTCTCGACCGCGGAGCTCGACGACGTCGTCCGGCTCGAGGACAAGTACGGGCGAGAGGGCACGAGCGCACCCTGACACACATGTGGTAAGCTTCTGGCGTGGAGGGGCTGAAGGTCGGAGAAGCGGCGGCGCGCGCGGGCTGGTCGCCGCGCATGCTGCGGTATCTCGATCGCTTCGGCCTCGTCGTCCCCCGCCGCACCCCGGGCGGCTACCGGCTGTACGGGCTCCGCGAGCTGAACCAGCTCCGGGCGCTCGCCGAGCTCCGGCGGACCCACCACCTCGAGATCTCCGACCTCGTCTTCGCTGCGCGGCTCCGCCGTGAGCCCGTGCTCCGCAAGGCCGTCGACGGCTGGCTTGCCGGCGCCGACGACCTCGCCTGGGTCGAGTGGGAGCAGCGCAAGCACGAGCGGCTCTTGGCCGCCTAAATCACCGAAAGGAATCG
>JBGPLW010000030.1:0-13852 GCA_041486645.1 Gaiellaceae bacterium
CGCGTCGAGCCAGACGTCGCCGACCTCGGTCACGCGGGAGACCGCCTCGCCGCAGGCCTCGCAGCGGATCGGGACGCGGTCGATCCACGGCCGCCGCAGCTCCTCGAGCTGGTCGAAGCCCTCGACCGCCCGCTCGCGCAGCTCCTCCTTCGACCCGATCACGTTCCGGTGCCCGCACGGGCACGGGTAGAACGGCAGCGGCAGGCCGTAGTAGCGGCGGCGCGAGATGTTCCAGTCGCCCATGTTGCGCAGCCAGTCGTCCATGCGCTTGCCCATGTACTCGGGCGTCCAGGCGACGGTGGCGTTCGCGTCGAGCAGCGGCTGCCGCAGCTCCGCGACCGAGATGAGCCAGTCGTCGGCGATGCGGAAGATGAGCGGCGTGTCGCAGCGCCAGCAGTGCGGGTAGCGGTGCTCGTACAGCCCCGCCTCGACGAGGAAGCCGCGCTCGCCGAGGTTGCCGACGATCTGATCGGCCGACTCGACGGTCGAGAGCCCGTGCAGCCAGCCGTAGTCGTCGTAGAACCGTCCCGACTCGTCGACGGGCATGAGCACCGGCAGGTCTTCGCGCTTGCCGAGCTCGAAGTCCTCGGTGCCCGCGCCCGGCGCGATGTGGACGATGCCGGTGCCCTCGTCGAGTGAGACCTCGTCCCACGCGATGACGCGATGCTCGACGGCCGCGCCCGGCGGAAGGTTGTCGAACGGGCCGGTGTAGCGCCAGCCGACGAGCTCCGAGCCGAGCTTGCGCTCCTCGAACGTCTCGTCCGGGTAGCGCGCGACGGCGACCCACTCGCCGTTCGGCCAGCGCCCGTATTCACCTTCGGGCTGGACGGCTGCGGCGACGTTCGCCGGGAGCGTCCACGGCGTCGTCGTCCAGATGACGACCGACTCGCCCTTCCGGTCGATGAGCGGGAAGCGGACGAAGAGCGACGGGTCGGCGCGGTTCTGGTACACGCCCGCCTGCGTCAGCTCGTGCTGCGAGAGCGACGTCCCGCAGCGCGGGCACCACTCGGTCGAACGGTGCCCCTTGTAGAGCCAGTCGCGTTCATAGACCTGCTTCAGCATCCGCCACACGTACTCGATGTTCGTGTCGCTGAACGTGAAGTAGTCGTTGCCCCAGTCCATCCACTGCCCGAGGCGGATCGACCCCTTCGTCAGCTCCTGCGACGACCGCACGACGACGTCGCGGCACTTCGCGGCAAACGCCTCCAGCCCGTACTCCTCGATCTCGCGCTTCGAGTTGAGCCCCAGCTCGTGCTCGACGCCCACCTCGATCCAGAGGCCCTGGCAGTCGAAGCCGTTCTGGTAGCGCTGGTGGTAGCCCCGGAGGGCCTTGTAGCGCTGGAAGACGTCCTTCAGGGTGCGGCCCCAGGTCGTGTGGACGGCGAGCGGCTTGTTCGCCGTCACGGGCCCGTCGAAGAAGGAGAACTTCGGGCCGTCCGCGTTTTGGGCGCGCAGCTTCTGGAAGATGCCTTCTGACTCCCACCAAGCGAGGATCTCCTCCTCGAGAGCGGGGTGGTCGGGCACCATCGGCAGCGGCTGGAAGACGTCCTCGGCCATCGGGAAGCGAAGTGTAGAGCCGAGCGTTCTTACACTTGGGAGACCGGGTAGTAGGTCCCCCGGACGAAACCGAAAGGAACACTGAAATGGCAACCGAAGTCACCGACGCGACATTCGAGAACGAGGTGCTCCAGAACGACAAGCCTGTGCTCGTCGACTTCTGGGCGGAGTGGTGCGGCCCTTGTCACGCCGTTGCGCCCGTGCTCGAGCGAATCGCCGAGGAGAAGAACCTGAAGCTCGTCAAGGTCAACATCGACGAGAACCAGGATCTCGCGCTGCGCTACGGGATCCAGTCGATCCCGAACATGATCCTCTTCGAAGGCGGCCAGCCGAAGGCGAATGCCGTCGGCGCGATGCCGAAGGGGATGTTGGAGCGCTCGCTCGGTCTCGGCGAGTGAGGATTCCCGGCAGGGGGCCACGCGGCCCTCTGCCAGATCCTCTGCAGCTACGACTCCTGCGTCTCGATGAAGCGCAGGAACGCCGCGTGCTTGGCGAGGAAGTCCTCGAATTCGGCCACGCCGGCACCCGCCCAGTCCTCGAGCCAGGTCTCGGCGAGGTCGTCCTCGATGCGATGAAGGCCGCGTTCACTCATGCGGCCATGATCGACACGAAGCAGGGTGGCCGCCATGGGCCATTCGGCTCATCGTTGCGGCCATCAGGACCCACGCGTCTGCGGGTCATGCTGCCGGTTACGCAACGATAGGAGAAGCGATGCCTCGCTCCTCAGCCACGAATCACGAGCTCGCGCGGATCGAGCTGCTCGCCGGGCTGCCCGGAGAGACGCTCGCGGATCTCGGCAAGCGGATGGATCGCGAGGAAGTCGCACCCGGCACGGCGATCGTCCGCGAAGGCGACGCAGGCGACCGCTTCTACGTCGTCTTCGCCGGCATGCTCTCCGTCTCGAACAGCTCGATGGGCAAGCGAACGGTGTTGCGGCCCGGCGACTACTTCGGCGAGGTGTCGCTCACGATGAACATGCCGCGCACGGCGACGGTGACCGCGATCACGCCTGCCGTCGTCGCAAGCTGCGACCGTGCGACGTTCGACGAGATCTTACGACCGCTGTTCGCGGACGACTGAGTCGCTGAAGCGCGGCCACGCTTCGAGCGCCCAGGCGCCGAACTCCTTGTCGGTCAGCACACCGCACGCGCAATCGAGCTCGGGGTCGACCCAGAGGAACGTCCCCGAAGCACCGAAGTGACCGAAGGTCCGCGGCGAGTTGTGCGCGCCCGTCCAGTGCGGCGACTTGTGATCGCGCAGCTCGAAGGCGAGCCCCCAGTCGTTCGGGTCCATCCGGCCGAAGCTCGGCAGCACGCCCGCGAGCCCCGGGAACTGCACGGAGGTCGCTTCGTCGAGCGTCTCGGGCGCGAGGAGCGTCGGCGCGAGCAACTCGCGGGCGAGAGCGAGCAGGTCGTCGAGCGGACCGCGGTACGCCCACGCAGGCGAGCCGTGCAATGAGCCCGCGAGACCGAGCGGTTCCACCACCGACGCGCGGAAGTACTCGTCGAACGGAATCGCAGCCCGCTCGGCGACGAGCGCTGCCGCGAGCTCGATGCCCGCGTTCGAGTAGATGCGCCGCCGCGCGGGCGGCATGAGCGGCGGCCCTTCGTCGGGCGGCAGGCCGGACGCGTGCGCGAGCAGGTGACGCAGGGTGGAGCCCTCCGGCCCGGCAGGCTCGTCGAGGTCGACCGTTCCCTCCTCGACCGCCACGAGCACGGCGAGGCCGGTCAGCAGCTTCGTGATCGACGCCCAGCGGAGCTCGACGTCGCGCGGGCCGTGCACGCCGAGCTCGGCGTCGGCGCGAACGACGCCTGCAGCCGCGGTGCGCGCGCCCCACGTGTCGATCTCGCGCAGCGCCTCCACGGCCGCGATACTAGGCCCATGAGCCGCAGCGTCGTTCCCGCGGTGTCACCGCAAGCCGCGACGGTCGGGTATTCGCGCGCGGTGCGCGACGGGCGGCACGTATACGTCGCCGGGACTGCCCCGATCTACCCGGACGGCGTCGAGACTCCCGCGGACGCCTACGCACAGGCGAAGCGCTGTCTCGAGATCATCGTCGACGCGCTCGAGCAGCTCGGAGCGGCACCGGAGCACGTCGTGCGGACGCGGGCCTACCTCGTGAACGCCGCCGACTGGGAGGGCGTCGGCCGCGCCCACGGCGAGGTGTTCGACGACATCCGCCCGGCGACCGCGTTCGTCGTCGTCGCCGGCCTGCTCGACGAGCGCTGGCTCGTCGAGATCGAGGCTGAGGCGCTCATCCCGTGAAGCAGATCTACCCAGCCTCGATCACCGGCAAGGGCAGCCGCTTCGCAGAGGGCGGCAGCGTCCTCGACCACGCCTTCGGGCAGAGCGACCCGTTCACGCTCGGCGTCGAGGAGGAGTACATGCTGCTCGACGCCGAGACGTTCGACCTCGTGCAGCACATCGACACCGTGCTCGCCGCCGTCTCCGGTCACGAGCTCGAGCCACGGATCAATCCCGAGCTCATGCAGTCGGTGCTCGAGGTGGCGACTCCCGTGTGTCACACACCCGCCGACGTGGCCGAGCACCTGAGGACGCTGCGCGGGTTCGTCTGCGAGATCGCGCGCGAGCGGGGCATGCGCGTCGGTTCCGCCGGAACGCATCCGTTCTCGCTCTTCGAGCGACAGCGCATCACCGCGAAGGACCGCTACCGCGCAATGGTCGACCGGATGCAGTACATCGCGCGGCGCGAGCTCATCTTCGGCATGCACGTGCATGTCGCGGTCGACGACGCGGAGAAGGCGATCCAGGTGGTGAACGCGCTGATCGCCCATCTCGCGGAGCTCGTGGCGCTGTCCGCGAGCTCGCCGTTCTGGCGCGGCGAGCCGACCGGGCTCGCGTCGTCGCGGCACATGGTCTACGCGGCATTGCCGCGCTCGGGCCCGCCTCCCCGCTTCCGCAACTACGCCGACTACGCGGAGGTCGTCGGCCAGCTCGAGCGGACCGGCTGCATCGCCGACTACACGCACATCTGGTGGGACATCCGGCTGCACCCGCGGCTCGGCACGATCGAGATCCGGATTTGTGACGGCGTCACGCAGCTCGAGGACGTGATCGCGCTCACAGCGTTCTGCCAGGCGCTCGTCAAGCACTACGCCGAGCGCTACGACGCGGGCGAGGAGATGCCGTCGTATCACCGCATCCTCACGACCGAGAACAAATGGCTCGCCGCGCGGTACGGCATCGAGGCGCCCGTGATGGATCTCGCGACGGGCCGCCGCAACCGCGTCCCCGTCGCGCAGCTGATCCGGCGCAGCGTCAAGCTGGCCGAGCCGCACGCGCGCGAGCTCGGCTCGGAGGCGGAGCTCGCGGGTATCGAGGAGATCCTCCGCCGCGGTAACGGCGCCGACCGCCAGCTGCGCGTCTTCAACGCGAATCGCGACATCGTCGAGGTCGTGCGGGAGATCGCAGAGCTGACCGAAGCCTCGGCGGGGGTGCGCGCATGATCGCGGTCGGCGACCGGATCCCCGACGCGCGGGTCTGGACGACGCCGCAAGAGAGCGCGACGCTGACGGAGATCGCCCGCGAGGGCCCGATCCTCTTGCTCTTCTATCTCTTCGACTGGTCCTCGACCTGAACGAACGAGATGGAGCTCCTGCGTGACAGGGGCGAAGAGTTCAGAGCCGCGGGAGTGCAGCCGTACGCGATCTCCCGCGACTCGCCGTATACGCACGTCGCGTGGATGCAGGCGCTCGACCTCGACTTCCCGCTCCTCTCCGACTGGAACGCCGAGGCGACGCGGGGCTTCGACGTGGCCTTCGACTTTCGCGGCTTGAAGAACGTCTCCGGGCGCTCGGCGTTTCTCGTCGGCACCGACGGTGTCGTGCTGGCGACGTGGGCGTACGAGACGTCGGAGGTGCCGGACTTCGACGAGATCTTGACGACAGCGCGCCAGACCTTGTAGCCGTCCGGCCGATCGCCTTTACTCCCGAGGCATGGAAACGACATCCTCTGCGGCCGCGCGGGCGAAGAGCCGTTCCGCGCCGCTCACACTCGCGATCGGCGTCGGCGTTCTCGCCGTCGGAACGATTTTCGCCCTCGAGTCCGGCTGGTACAACGACTGGTACTCGATCTTCCGCGTCGTGCACGTCGTCGTCGCTGTCTTCTGGGTCGGCGGCGGCCTGACGATCACCATTCTCGGCCTGCGCGCCGAGGGCATGGACGATCCGAGAGAGATCGCAACACTCGCACGCCAGGCGGCCTTCATCGGCGAGAGGTTCTTCGCCCCGGCCGGGCTCGTGGTGCTGTTGATGGGCATCGGGATGGTGATCAACGGCCATCTCGGCTGGAATCACTTCTGGGTGATCGCCGCGCTCGTCGGCTACGCGAGCACGTTCGCGACCGGTATCGGCGTCCTCTCCCCACTCGCGAAGAAGGTCGACGCGCTGATCGAGAGCAAGGGACCCGAGGCTGCCGAAACGCAGGCAGCGGTCAGGCGAGTTCTCATGATCGCCAGGGTCGACGTTGCGGTGCTAGTTCTCGTCGTCGCGGATATGACGACGAAGCCGTTCAGCTAGAAGCGGCGCCAGGCACCGCTTCGCGGTGCCTGGCACTAAAGGCTGCAACCAGGTTGCATTGCAACCTGGTTGCTGATTTGGGCGAGCCGCAGGCTCGCCGCGCTTTGTCACATGCCCATCGCGTGATAGCCGCTGTCGACGTACAGCGTCGTTCCTGTCACGTTCTTCGCGGCATCGCTCAGGAGATACCCGGCCGCGGCGCCGACGTCGTCTGCGTCGACATGCCGGTGGAGCGGCGCGCGCTCCTCGACGATCGCCTCCATCGTCGGGAAGCCGGCGATGGAGCGCGCGGCGAGCGTGCGCACCGGGCCGGCGGAGACCGCATTGACGCGGATGTTCTTCTGGCCGAGATCCCACGCGAGGTACTTCACCGAGGCGTCGAGCGTCGCCTTCGCGACGCCCATGACGTTGTAGTGCGGAACGGCCCGCTCACCGCCGAGGTACGTCATCGTCACGATCGAGCCGCCACCCGACTTCTCCATCAGTGGCTCCGCCGCACGCGTGCACGCGACAAGGGAGTAGGCGCTCACGTCGACGGCGAGCCAGAAGCGGTCACGGGGCGTGTCGGTGAAACGTCCTTCGAGATCTTCCGCTGCCGCGAAGGCGACCGAGTGGACGAGGACGTCGAGCTCCCCGCCGAACGCGTCGCCGACCTCCGTGAAGACGCGTGCGATGTCGTCGTCCGAGCGGACGTCGCATGACGTCACGAGCGCCGAGTCGACCGTGGCTGCGAGGTCACGCACGCCTTTCTCGATGCGCTCGCCCTGGTAGGTGAACGCGAGCGTCGCGCCGCCGTCGGCGAGCACCTGGGCGATCGCCCACGCGATCGAGCGCTTGTTGGCGACGCCGAGGACGAGCGCCCGCTTCCCTTCGAATGCTCCGGCCATCCGCGCGATCCTACGGTACGCTCCGCCCCCTTGCGCCGCGCCATCCCGCTTCTCGCCAGTTGCGCAGCGCTCCTCTGCGCCGTCCCCGCCGCGGCGAAGCTGCGGCCGGTGCACCACGCGGGATCGCGCGTCCGCGCCGACACGCTTCCCAGACTGACTGGCAACGCGCAACGCGTGCGGGTCATCGTCGACCTCGCCGCGCCGCCGCTCGCCGTCCGCGGCGGCCTCGGCCTCTTCGCAGCAGGCTCCCGGCGGAAGCTCGACGTGCGCACAGAGTCCGCACGTGCATATCTGCACCTGCTCGAGCAACAGCAGGTGCGCGCAGCCGCGCAGATCCGGGCGGCGATCCCGCAGGCGCGCATCGGGCGCCGCTTCACGATCCTGTTGAACGCGCTGACCGTGTCGCTCCCCACCGCAAGACTGCCCAGACTCTTTGCGATGCCGGCGGTCAAGAAGGTCTATCCGAGCTTCGCGTACACGCTCGCGCTCGACCATTCGCCGTCGGTGATCGGTGCCGACGTCCTGCGCCGCACAACCTCGGCGGACGGCACGGGAATCAAGATCGCGGTCGTCGACGACGGCATCGACCAGTCGAACTCGTTCTTCGACCCGGCCGGCTTCTCATACCCCGCCGGCTATCCGCGGGGCGCCACGAAGTGGACGACGCCGAAGGTGATCGTCGCGAAGGTGTTCCCCGGCCCGAACGCGGGCAGCCCGGGGCGCCTCGCGGTCGACCCCGCCGCGTCGTTCCACGGCACACACGTCGCCGGCATCGCGGCGGGCGTGTCGGGCACGACGGCACCCGCCGGCGCCGACCATCCGACGGTCACCGGGCTGAGCGGCGTCGCGCCGCGCGCGTGGCTCGGCAACTACCGCGTCTTCACGGTGCCGACGCCGATCGGGCACGTCGCCAACACGCCGGAGATCATCGCCGCCTTCGAGGAGACGGTGAAGGACGGCATGGACGTCGTCAACTTCTCCGGCGGCGGCCCGCAGATCGACCCGGCGAACGACGCGCTCATCGAAGCGGTACACAACCTCGCAGCGGCAGGCGTCGTGCCGGTGATCTCGGCGGGCAACGACCGCGACGACTTCGGCACCGGCTCCGCGGGGTCACCCGGAACGGCACCCGACGCGATCTCGGTCGCCGCGGTGTCGAACACGCATGTCTTCGCAATGGCGCTCGACGTCACCGCCGCGGGTGCGCCCGGATTCCTGCGCGGCATCCCGTTCCAGGGCGCGAACAACGTGCTGCCGCCGAGCGCGTGGGGCGACGCCGATCAGACGCTCGCCGACGTCGGCACGATCATCGGCACCGACGGGAAGCTCGTCGAGCGCCACCTCTGCGGCCCGGCCGGCAATCTCGACCGGCCGGTCGGCACGCTCCCGCCCGGCTCGCTCAGCGGCTCGATCGCGCTCGTCAACCGCGGGCTGTGCCCGCTCCAGGAGAAGGCACTGCAGGCGAGGGACGCCGGCGCGATCGGGATCGTGTTCGCCGACAACCGCGAGGGCGAGGCGAACGTGCTGCCGTTCAGCCCGGCCGTCCCGGGCGGCTCGATCGCGAATCTCGACGCGGCGCGGCTCCGCGACTATCTCGCCGCACACGGCGGCCGCACGCAGATCCGCGTCCGTCGCCGGCACCTCGAGCTCGAGACGGGGCGCAGCGGCGTGATCACGAGCTTCTCCTCGGCCGGGCCCACCGCGTTCGGCCACGACCTCTCCCCCGACGTGTCGGCGCCCGGCGGGCAGATCCTCTCCTCCACCCTCCCGCGCGTCGACGCGTCGCGCTTCGCCGTCTTCGACGGCACATCGATGGCGGCGCCGCACGTGACCGGCGCGGTCGCGCTCTTGCTCCAGCTTCACCGCAGCTGGACGGTCGGACAGATCAAGTCGGCCCTCGTCTCGACCGCTGGGCCTGCGTACGCCGACACCGCGCGCACGCGTGAGGCGCCCGTCACGCTCGAGGGCGGCGGCCTCGTGTCTTTGCCGAGCGCCGCCGACCCGCAGGTCTTCACGAGCCCGTCGTCGCTCTCCTTCGAGGATCTGAGCGTCTTGCGCGAGGACGCTTCCGGTGGCCTGCTCGTGCGTGTCACCGACGCGGGTGACGGCGCCGGCACGTGGACGGTGCAGCTCGCGTCGCAGTCCGCGACGCCCGGCACGTCGATCGACCTGCCGGGGATCGTGGCGGTTCCACCGGGCGGTGAGGCCGTCCTGCCCGTCGTCGTGCACGCCGCTGCGGGCTCGCCGCCGGGCGAGGACTATGGCTTCGTCGTGCTGCAGAAAGGGGCGGTGATCCGTCGCGTGCCCTATCTCTTCCTCGTCGACCGGCCTGCACTCGCCGCGGCGATTGTGCTCCCGCTCCGGCGCACGCAGAACGGCACGACGGTCGGCGCGGCGAACCGCGTCGACGCGTACCGCTATCCCGTGGCGCCGTTCGGCAACCAGCCCGACCGTGCGCCGATGCGCGAAGACGGTGCCGAACAGGTCTACGTCATGTCGCTCGACCGTCCGGCCGTCAACATCGGCGTTTCGATCCTCGACCGGGAGACCGGCGCGCGCATCGATCCTTTCTTCCTCGGCGCAAAGGACGAGAGCACCGTGCAGGGCCTTGCCGGCACGCCGATCGACGTGAACGCGCTGACGTACAACTATCTCGTGCCGGTCGGGGCCGCGGGCGCGTCGTTCCCGCGCCAGGGCCGCTACTACGTCGCCGTCGACTCGGGACGCAACCAGTTCACGGATGCGAGCCTTGCCGGCCGGTACGTCCTCCGCTCGTGGGTGAACGACGTCACGCCGCCGTCGTTGCAGCTTCTGACCACTCGCGTCTCCGCCGGACGCCCGACACTGGTCTTCCGCTCGCTCGACACGCAGGCGGGCGTCGATCCGGAGTCGCTCACGATCGGCTACAGGGGCGTGCTCGTCGCCGTCGGCTCGTATGACTGGCAGACGGGGCTCGCCGTCTTTCCGTTACCGGACAGCGTTCCGACGCTCGCAGCCGGGACGACCGTGCGGACGAAGATGATCTCCTCGGACTACGAGGAGGCGAAGAACATCGACACCATCGGGCCGTCGATCATGCCCAACACGCGGACATCGACTGCCGCGCTGCGTGTCGTGAGCGGCGTCGCGGTCGACTGGCTCATGCCGGGTGCGAGTGCGTGCGTCCGCCAGGGAACACGCGCAGTCGTCGCAGCGAGCTCTCCGGGACGCATCGCGTCCGTGCACTTCGCGCTCGACGGCAAGCAGTTCGCGGTCGACCGCAACGGCGACCAGGGGGTCTGGTCCGCCGGGCTGCCGGCCGTGAAGCAGGGACCGCACACGCTCACGGCGACCGCTGTGGCCGCGAACGGCAGCCACGCAGCGGCGGCGCGTAAGGTGCGGCTGTGTCACGGGTAGCGGTCGTCACCGGTGCGTCGTCGGGCATCGGCGAGGAGCTCGCGCGGCTCCTCGCGTCCCGCGGCTGGCATTGCGTGCTGCTCGCACGCCGTGAGGAACGCCTCCGGCCGATCGCCGAGGCGATCGGCGGCGAGTACGAGCTCTGCGACGTCACCGACCGGGCGTCGGTCGAGCAGGCTGCGACACGGGTGCTCGCACGGCATCCTCAGATCAAGCTGCTCGTCAACAACGCGGGCGTCGGGGCGCGCGCGACCTTCCTCGACGGCGACCCGGAGTTGTTCGAGCGCGTGCTGCGCACGAACTATCTCGGCGGCATCTGGTGCCTGCGCGCGTTCTTGCCCGCGCTCGAGGCTGCCGCGCCTGCCGACGTCGTGAACGTCGTCTCGGTCGCCGGCGTCGTCGCCTTCCCGCCATCCGGGGCGTACGCCGCGTCGAAGCATGCCCAGCTCGCATTCTCACGTGCGACCGCCGCGGAGCTACGGCCGTTCGGCATCCGCGTGCACACGGTAAAGCCCGGGTTCGTCGAGACGGAAGGCTTTCCCCAGAATTGGCTGCCTCACGGTGTGCGCCGCTTCGTCGTCGGCCCCGCGCGGATCGCCGAGCACATCGTGGCGTCAGTGGAGCATGGGAGGGGCGAGACGACCGTGCCGCGGTGGTACGCCGTGGCCGGCGTGGCGCAGGCTCTGGCGCCGAACCTGCTGGCGCGCCTGCTCGGCCGGTCCGGACGGCGCACTAGAATCGCTCGCTAAGTGGCGAGCATCTCGATCCCCGACGCGATCGCCGTTGCCGACTTTCGCGCTGCGTTGCGCAGCTTCATGCGGCACTCGGAGAGGGTCGCCCGCCAGTACGGGCTGACGCCGCAGCGCTACCTGCTGCTGCTGATGGTCAAGGGCGCACCCGACGGCAGCGAGAAGTCGACCGTGACCGAGCTCGCGGAGCGGCTCCAGCTTGCACAGAGCACCGTGACCGAGCTCGTGAGCCGCGCCGAGAGCGCGGGGCTGATCGAGCGCGAGCAGTCGTCGAGCGACGCCCGCGTGGCGCACCTCCGCCTGTCCGACGAAGGCGAGCGCCGGCTCGAGCTTGCGTTCACCGCCTTGGCGACCGAGCGCGCGCGCCTTCGTGAAGCAGTCGCGCACCTCGACGAAGCCGTGGGCTAGCAGTTCCAGAGTCGACGACCTCGCAGTTCACGACCTTGTCGAACGAGTCCGCGATCACGCGGTCCCGCCCGGGGCCGCAGTCGACGAAGTCACGCTCGCCGTCTGCCGCGTAGATCGTGTCGGAGCCGGTGCCGCCGAAGAGACGGTCGGCTCCCGAGCCGCCGGTGATGACGTCGTTCCCGGGCCCGCCGTCGATGCGGTCGTCACCGGCGCCGCCGCGCAGCGTGTCGTTCCCGCTCATCCCGAGGATGACGTCGTCGTAGCCGCCGCCGGCGAGGTAGTCGCCGCGGCGCGTCCCGACGAGGTGCCGGCCCTTCCGGTGGGGCGGGACCCCCGCTATCGCCTCGGTGTGATCGGATTGCACGACGAGGTTGCCGTACGCGTTCGTCGCGGTGACTGTGATGCGGAGCGTGTAGCCGACGTCAGCGTTCGTCGGGAAGTAGACGATCGTCTTCGCGTTCGGGATCGTGTGACATGCTCCGCCCGTTGCATCGCAGCGCTGCCACGTGAAGGCCGTCTTCACCGGCGAGTCGCCGTTGTACGCGCCGATGTTCGCCGTGAGCTGGCGTCCGATGCCCGCCGTGCCGGCAACCGTCGGTGCAGTTGCGGCGCTCGGCGCGAAGTGCTGCTTGTCGACGACCGGGAACGTGTGGTTCGTGATTCCGCTGTCGGTGCCTTGCGCGTTCGCCGCAGTGAGCCAGACGCGAATCGAGAAGCCGATGTCCTGCACCGTCGGCGTGTAGGTCGCGAGCGTCGCCCCGGAGATCTGCACGCACGTCGCGAGGTCGCCGACGGGATTGCAGCGCCGCCACGAGTAGGTGAACGCGAGCGGCGCCGAGCCGTCCCAGACCGCTCCGACGAGGGAGAGGGGCGTGTCGACGACCGGGCTGATGCCGCTGATCTGCGGCGTTACGCGGAGCTTCGGTGCGATCGCCGTCACGACGGCCGTCACCTCGGAGTTCTGGGGTGTCGAGCCCAAGGAGTTCGAGGCGGTGACCTGGACGCGCATCCGTTTGCCGACGTCGGCGACGACCGGTGTATAGAAGCTCGAGGTCGCGCCGGCGATGTCGACGCAGGTCCCGTTGCTTGGATCGGCGGCGTCGCACCGCTTCCACTGGTACTTGTACGAGATCGGGAACGCGCCCTCCCATGAGCCGACGCTCGCCGTGAGGAAGTGGCCGACGATCGGGCCGGGGTCACCTGACGCGAGGTTGACCGTCGGATAGCTGAGGTTGCGCGGCGGGCCGGTCGTGAAGTCGATCGACTGCCAGTCGGGTTGTGCATCCGTGCCACTGTCGATCTGCGTCGGCGTCGCGCCAACCGACGCGGCCATGACCGCGAGGTGGCCGCCGGCGTTGATGAACGCGATCTTCGTCCCGTCGGGCGAGAACGACGGCGAGGTGCCGGCAACGCCGAGATCCTGCGGCACGCCGCCGGACGCGGCGACGGAAAAGAGCTCGCCTGCGGACGTGTACACGATCGTCGCGCCGCTCGGCGAGTACGTCGGCTCGCGCTCGTCGCCGGCAATGCCGTTCGTGACGTGCACGGCAGCGCCGCCGCCGGCTGGAATCGTCCAGATGTCGTACCCGGTCCCGCCCAGCTCGGCAAAGGCGATGCGCGTTCCATCGGGCGAGAACTGCGGATCGGCGTCGGCCGGAACTGCGGTGTTGTTGGTGACGTTCGTGTCGCCGCCGCCCGTGTTCGCAAGGATCGTGAAGATGTCCCCAGCCTTCGTGTAGGCGACGCGTGCGCCGCTGAAGGAGAAGCTCGGCTGCGTCGAGGCGCCGGCGGTAAGACCCGCACGGCTGCTGCCGTTCGCGTTCGCAACGGAGACGCCGTTGCTGGGATCGACGAAAGCGATCTGCGTCTGGTCGGACGACCACGACGGATCGGTCGCACCGGTGAGGAGCGTCACTCGCCCGGAGCCGTCCGGGTTGATCTTGCAGATGTCGCTGCCGCACGTGAACGCGATCGGCCCGTTGTCGCCCGAGAACGCGCCGCCCTGCGCCGCCGAAAGCGGCACGAGCGCGGCCGCGACGGCGGCAAGGGAGATCAGACCCCAGCGAATCGGGTGGTGCACCAGTGTGTTGTATCCGGGAACGACCCTGGTTGCCAGGGCCTACCGTCGCTCCAGGAGAAACCACCCGAGGACGGCCGTGTAGGCGTCGGGGCCCTTTGGAGCGAGCGCGAGCGCCCCGGCGCGCGCGTCGCCGTGGCAGTCGGCGAGGTCGAGGTACCCGGCGAGCTCGCGGCGCTCGACGTCGCGGCGCTCGCGGAGCAGCGCGAGCCCGTTCGCCTCGAAGAGCTGGCGCAGATC
>JBGPLW010000031.1:0-13776 GCA_041486645.1 Gaiellaceae bacterium
CAGGGGAGTCGCACGCATCCACCGAGAGCAAGATCTCCCAGCACGTCACGAGTCACATCTGTAGCCACGGTCGCCCGCACTTTCAGCCCGCGCCCGACGCATCTACGTCCGCCTTCCACAACGAACCTCGACACGCAACCCATGCGACTTCCTTGACCGGTCCCCTGGTGGCCTCCCTCTCCCCCCGGTCGTTCCGGCGATTATCCCGCTTCCGCTGGTTGTGTCAAGTGCCGCGAGCTACCCCCGCGCCTTGTAGCCGCGCGCCATGAAACAGCGGTCGCAGAGGGTCGCCCACGGCGCGGTGCGGGAGCCGCAGGCGCGGCAGCGGCCGATCGTCGGGTCGTCGATCTCGACGCGCAGCTCGTGTACGACTCGCGCCGCCGCCGCCTCTTCGAGCGCGGCTGCCTTCTCGATCGTGACGCCGGCGACGCCCGGGTACTGAAGCGCGAACCAGCGGAGGATCGACGCCTCCCGCGCGGCCTGCTCGGCTTCGAGGAGGCTTGCGCTCCGCAGCCGCTGCGGATCGAGGAGCCACGAGATCACCGTGCGCTGCGGCGTATCGCCCGCGACCGCGCACGCGAGCGTGCCGAGCAGCTCGAGGCCGTCGTCGTCGATCGGTGACTGCATCAGCTTCCAGACGTCGGCGAGCTCGAGACGGCGCCGCGCCTGGTGCAGCGCTTCTCGCACGGCGTCGAGCCGCGCAAGGAGCGGCGCGATCGACTCGACCGTGAGCCAGCCCTCGTCGCTCCAGTAGCGGAGCGCTGCGTGCCGCCACGCGTGGAGCGCGGGCTCGATCTCGTCGACGCGCGTCACGTTCAGATCCGCGAGCTGCGGGCGGAGGCGACCCGTGTCGACGATGCGGTAGCCCCAATGCCCGCCGGGGAGCTCGACATGCGGCGTCAGCGCCGACTGCACGAGCTCCGGGCTCGGATGTGCCCACGGCACGCCTGTGAGCACGCCGACGTGGCCGCGCTCGTGGAAGCCGAAGCGACCGGCGCGGCCGGCGATCTGCGCGATCTCCCACGGCTCGAGGTCGCGCCGTTCGCGGCCGTCGAACTTCTCGGTCTCGGCGAAGAGCAGCGTCTCGCACGGCAGGTTGACACCGTGTCCGAGCACGTCGGTCGACGCGCACACCTCGGCGGCGCCCGAGAGGAAGCGGTCGATCTCCTCGCGGCGCGACGCGAGCGGCATCGCGCCGTAGAGCACGGCGACGCGTCCGGGGTGCAGCTGGTTCAGCTCGCCCGCGAGCCCGATCACCGCACGCCGGCTGAACGCGACGACGACGGTGCCCGGGGAGAGGCCGGCGATGCCGCGCTTTCCGAACCACTCGAGCGGCGCCTTGCGCTCGAAGAACCGCACGTCGACGTGCGGGAACGCGTGCTGGACGAGCGGAAGCGCCTCCACCGCTCCGAGGAGCAGGATGTTGCGGTACTCGCCGCCGAGCATGAGGCGCGTCCACGCTGAGCCGCGCTCCTCGTCCTCCGCCCACTGGACTTCGTCGAGCACGAGTGTCTCGCCGTGCATCGGCGCCATCTCCGCGGTGCAGCAGATGATCGGTGCGTCGGGATTGACGCGCTCCTCGCCGGTGACGAGCCCGACGCCGTCGCCGAGCTCCTCCGCGAGGCGGCGGTGCGCCTCCTGCGCGAGCATGCGGAGCGGCGCCGCGTACACACCGCGCCCGCTCTCGACGAGATACCGGAGCGCGTCGTGCGTCTTCCCGGAGTTCGTCGGCCCGAGATGCGCGATCACCGTCTCCGGCTCGGTGCGGCGCTCGGGCAGCCGAACGGTCAGCTCGGAGATCGGCTTGCGCGCCGGACGGCGATGGTGCCGCTCGCTCCGGCTCGGACGCTTCTGGGGGCGACGCTGTGCCACAGAGTCACCGTAGCGGCGCGCCTCCCTGGAAGGATGTGACCGTGCCGCGGCCCAAGATGCATGCCGACGAGGTCGAGACCGACGCGGCGCTCGTCCGGCGCCTCCTTGTCGCGCAGTTGCCGCAGTGGGCCGACCTCCCGATCCACCCCGTCGACTCGTACGGGACCGACCACGACATCTACCGGCTCGGGGACGACCTCGCCGCCCGGCTACCGCGCATCGGCTGGGCGACGAGCCAGGCGGCGAAGGAGGCCGAGTGGCTGCCGCGACTGGCGCCGCACCTGCCGCTCGCCGTGCCCGTGCAGCTCGCGATGGGGCAACCCGCGGAAGGCTATCCGTACGCATGGTCGGTCTACGAGTGGCTGCCCGGCGAGAACGCGAACGGGACGATCGACGACCTCGAGCAGGCAGCCGCCGACCTCGCCGCGTTCGTGCGCGCGCTGCGCGGCATCGACGCAACCGGGGCGCATCCGCGCCGACCGCACTCACGGGGCGCGCCGCTCGCGGAGCTCGACGAAGACGTCCGCCGGTCGATCGCGGAGCTCGGCGACAGGATCGACGGCGCCGCCGCGCTCCGCTCGTGGGAGGAATCGCTCGCGGCCCCGCCGTGGGACGGCGACGACGTCTGGGTGCACGGCGACCTGCTCCCGGGGAACCTGCTCGTCGTCGACGGCCGCCTCTCAGCGGTGATCGACTTCGGCTGCCTCAATGTCGGCGATCCCGCCTGCGACCTCCAGACCGCGTGGAACCTCTTCGCGGGCGAGAGCCGCGCGCGCTACCGGGCCGAGCTCGGCGCAGACGATGCGTCGTGGCTGCGCGGTCGCGGCTGGACGCTGTACCAGGCGGTGATGGCGCTGCCGTACTACTGGGACACGAACCCCGGCATGATCCGCCAGGCCTCGCAGGCCCTCGCACAGGTCCTGGCGCGCCGCTAGCTCGCGGGCCGCGCGAGCACGCGCAGGGCGGTCGCGAGCGCGTCGTCGGACGGCGTCCGCCGGTCGTCCACAGCGTGGATCTGCGGCACGACGCCGACGTTCGAGATGTCCTCCCCCGACGGCGTGTAGTAGCGCGCGATCGTCAGCTCGAGGGCGGCGCCGTTGTCGAGCGGGTCGATCGACTGCACGAGCGCCTTGCCGAACGTCCGCTCCCCCACGACGATCGCGCGGCGGTGATCGCGTAACGCTGCGGCGACGATCTCCGACGAGCTGGCGCTGTACCGGTCGACGAGCACGACGACCGGCAGCCGCGTCGCGACCCCGCCGACGGCGCGGAACACCTCGTGCGGCTCATGGCGGCCGACGAGCGAGACGACGACGCCCCGGTCGAGGAAGAGCGACGACACGGCGACCGCCTGGTCGAGCAGGCCGCCCGGATTCTGGCGGAGGTCGAGCACGAAGCCCTGCACGCCGGCACGTTCGAGCCGCCGCAGCTCGCGGTTGAGGACGACGGCCGCGCCGACGCGGAACGCGCTCAGCCGCAGGTCGCCCCAGCGGTGGCCGGCATACGAGAGGAGCCGCGCCTGCACGACCGGTGCGCGGATCGTGTCGCGGCGCACCCGCAGATTGAGGTTGTGCCCGCCGCGCGTGACGCCGAGCCCGACCATCGTGCCGCGCGGCCCGAGGATGCGCGAGAGCGCCTTCGTCATGCTGAGGTTCTTCGCCTGCGCGTGGCCGATGCGCACGATCGTGTCGCCGACGCGAATGCCCGCGCGCTGCGCAGGGCCGGGGCGCATCGACACGACGACGTAGCCGGACGGCGACGGCAGCACGCTGACGCCGATGCCCGTGTAGCTCGAGGCGGTCTCCTGACGAACGAGCTTGTAGTCCGGCGGCGCGAGGTACGCGGTGTACGGATCCTTCAGCGCCGAGATGATCTCGCTCACCGAGCCGAGCTGGAGCACGCTGTCCGGCACCGGCCGGTAGTAGCGGGCGGCGAGCGCGTTCCGCACCTCGTCGACGACGCTCGGGATCGCGACAGGCGTGGTCGCGCGGTTCTGCTCCGACAGCCGGTAGCCGACGACGAACGGCCCGGCGAGGAGGAGCCCGGCTCCGAGGAGGATGAAGGGGCGCCGCATCTGGACCGCGCGAGCATACGGCCCGGCGGGCCGCAGTACCAGCCCCGTGTGGTCAGACCTGGAGGAAGCGCCGAAGGGTGAGGCCGGAGCCGGCCGCCCCGAGCAGGAGCCCTGCGCCGATCAGCGACAGGGCGTTCAGCGCGAAGGGCAGGGCGTGGACGTCGGAGCCGCCGCCGATGTGCGGCAGGATCGAGGGCAGGGCGATCTCCTTGCCGATCACGAGCAGGACGACGGCGAGGACCGCCCCGCCGAAGCCGCAGAGGAGCCCCTCGAGCATGAACGGGCCTCGCACGAACCAGTTCGTCGCCCCGACGAGCTTCATCACCTCTATCTCCCGTCGCCGGGCGAAGATCGACAGCCGGATCGTGTTAGCGATCAGGAGCGTCGAGGCGGTCACGAGCAGGACGACGGCGACGAGGAAGGCGATCCAGATCACCTTCGCGATCGTGAGGACGCGGTTCGCGGTCTTCGACCCCCAGCGCACGTCGTTCACGCCCGGGTAGTGCGCCTTTTGGACCTCGGCGCCGAGCGCGGGCGTCATCTCGCCCTTGATCGGCGTGACGACCCACGCGTCGGGCAGCGGGTTCGACGGCAGCGGCGTCTTGTAGAGGTCGGGGAACTTCGCTTTCATCTGCTTCTGCGCCGTCTCCTTCGAGACGAAGACGACCCTCTTGACCTTGGCGTGATCCTTGCGGATCGAGGCGCCGACGAACGCCTCCTGCCGCTGGGTCGTGCCGGCGGCGAAGTAGACCTTCACCTGCAACCCCTTCTTCACGTGGTCGCTCCACGAGAGCACCCACGTGCCGAGCGCGATGAAGAGGCCGAGCAGGAACATGCCGATCAGCACCGTCATCGTCGCCGCGAACGTCGTCGACAGATTCGCGGTGATCGAAGACCACGCCTCGGAGAACAACAGGCGAACTCTGCTCACGCTGCCCGCTCCTGGATGAGCTCTGTCAAGCCTACGCTCATTCCGACGTGTACCCTCCGCGGCGCTCGTCGCGGGAGACCTTGCCCTCTTCGAGCGCGATCACACGCTTGCGCATCTTGTCGACCATCTCGCGGTCGTGCGTGACCATGAGGATCGTCGTGCCGGCGCGGTTGATCCGGTAGAGCAGCTGCATGATGCCGACCGACGTGTCGGGGTCGAGGTTGCCGGTCGGCTCGTCGCAGACGAGTAGCGGCGGGTGGTTGACGACGGCGCGGGCGATCGAGACGCGCTGCTGCTCGCCGCCCGAGAGCTCATCCGGGAGCGAGTCCATCTTGTGCGCGAGCCCGACCATGTTCATGACCTCGGGCACCTTGCGGCGGATCGACGTGCGGCCCTCGCCCTGCACCTTGAGCGCATACGCGACGTTCTCCGCCGCGCTGCGGCTCGGCAGGAGCTTGAAGTCCTGGAACACGCAACCGACGTTGCGGCGCAGCAGCGGCACCTTGCTGTGCTTGAGCCGGGTCAGGTCGCGACCGCCGACGAAGATCTTGCCGACGGTCGGCTCGATCTCTTTCAGCAGCAGCTTGATGAGCGTCGACTTGCCGGAGCCCGACGCGCCGACGATGAAGACGAACTCGCCCTTGTCGATGACGAAGGAAACTCCGCCGAGCGCGCTGACGTCCGGCTCGTACACCTTCGAGACGCCGTCGAACACGATCATCGCGGTTGCGCCCGCGCGTACGGCTTCTTGCTCTAGGCGATCATCGACCGCGGGGATTGGCTCTGTCTGCAGGTCTGTCAACGTCTGTAACCGGTGGCGCAGCGTCGGCGGGCGGGGCCCGCGCCGGTCAGGGGTGGCGGCACCCGTGAGTCTAGCTGACTGCTTTGGCGGGCTACCCGCCGTTTCCTGCCGCTTGCAGGAGATATGCGCGGATGAAGCCGTCGAGGTCACCGTCGAGGACGCCCTGCGTGTTCCCCATCTCGTAGTCCGTACGGTGGTCTTTCACGAGCTGGTACGGGTGGAGGACGTAGCTGCGGACGGCGCTGCCGCCGAAACCCATGTTCACTCCGCCACGTTCTCGGGCGAGCTCCGCCTCGCGTTCCTCGACCGCTTTCTCGGCGAGGCGCGAGCGGAGGATCTTCATGGCGGTTTCCTTGTTCGCCGTCTGGCTGCGCTCGTTCTGCACCGAGACGACGATGCCGCTCGGCATGTGCGTGATGCGGACGGCCGAGTCGGTCTTGTTGACATGCTGGCCGCCGGCCCCTGATGAGCGGAACGTGTCGATGCGGATGTCGTCGTCGTCGATCTCGATGTCGGCAGCTTCGTCGAGGAGCGGCGCGACGATCACCTGCGCGAAGCTCGTGTGACGGCGGTGCGCCTGGTCGAAGGGACTGAGGCGCACGAGGCGGTGCTTGCCGCGCTCAGCCTTGAGAATCCCGTAGGCGTTGTCGCCGCGCACGGTGAACGTCGCCGACTTGATGCCGTACTCCTCGCCCGGGCTCGTCTCGAGCACCTCGGTCTTGAAGCCGCGGTTCGCGGCCCAGCGCAGATACATGCGCAAGATCATCTCGGTCCAGTCCTGCGAGTCTGTGCCGCCGGCGTCGGCCTGGATCGTCACGACCGCGTCGCCGCTGTCGTACTCGCCGGAGAAGAGCGCGTCCTCCTGAAGCCGCTCGAGCTCCTTGCGGAGCGGGATGATCGAGGTCGCGACGTCGCCGGCGAGCGCAGGATCGAGCGCGAGCAGTTCCTTCGCGTCGTCGAACTCGCCTGTCAGCCGGTCGTAGCGTTCGACGCGTCTCGCAACGCGAGCGTGCTCCGCGGAGACGGCGGCCGCGTGCTGCTGGTCGTCCCAGAACCCCGGCTGTCCGAGCTCGGTCTCGAGCTCTGCCAGCCGTTCCCTCAGTCGATCCGGGTCAAAGGTAACCACGGACCCAGTCCAACTGGGCCCCGATCCCTTCGAGCTGCTCCTGGAGTGAGGGTTCGCGTTCGTCGGCCATTTACCGCCTCAGAAGCTCCGCTTCTTCGCCGGAGAGAGGCGCGCGTGACGAACCGCCCGTGCGCTCCGGCGAGAGCGTGGTCTCGCCTGCGCGCGCATCTGCCTTCCAACCAAGACTCGATCTACGCGCCATGACACTTCTTGTATTTCCTGCCGCTGCCGCACCAGCACGGGTCGTTGCGGCCGAGCTTTTCGTGTGGGGATACGTGCACGGCCTGCTGCTGTAAGACGCCCGTCGACGCTGCGCTGCCGCCGCCGAGCGCGGCGCCGATGACGTCGGCCCCCGCGGAGGTCTCGTGCTCGTACTGGAGGTTGCCGTTCGTCGTCTGAGTCTGCGTAAGCTGCTGCGCCTCTTCGGGCGCGAGCTCAGCGTGGAAGAGATGCAGCACGACCTCGCCGCGGATCGCGCGGCCGAGATCGGTGAACATGCGCTCGCCCTCGCCGGTGTACTCGACGAGCGGATCCTTCTGCGCCATCGAGCGAAGGTGCACGCCCTCGCGCAGGTAGTCCATGTTCTCGAGATGCTCGCGCCAGCGGACGTCGACGACCTGGAGGATGACGAAGCGCTCGAGCTCGCGCATCAGCGGCTGCTCGTCCGGGCCCGGGCCGAACTCCTCTTCCTTCGCCTCATAGGTCTGCCGCGCGTCGGCCTGGAACTCCTCGACGAGGAGCTCGCGCGTGATCTCGGGGAAGTCCTCGCGCAACTCATCCGCGGTGATCTCCGAGCCGTACAGCGCGCCCATCGCGTTCGTCAACGCATCGAGCTCCCACTCCTCGCTGTACTCGTTCTCCGTGAATTGGAGCACCGTCTCCTCGACGACGTCGTCGATCCAGAGCTTCACCTGCTCCGACATGTCCTCTCCCTCGAGAACCTGACGGCGCTGCTCGTAGATCCGTCCGCGGTGCCGGTTCATCACGTCGTCGTACTTGAGGACGTTCTTGCGCATGACGAAGTTCTGCTCTTCGACCTTCTTCTGCGCCCCCTCGATCTGACGCGAGAGGATCTTCGCCTCCATGGGCTGGTCGTCGGGGATCTTGAAGCGCTCCATGATCGACTTGATCCGGTCGCCCGCGAACAGGCGCACGAGGTCGTCCTCACCGGAGAGGTAGAAGCGCGTCTCGCCGGGGTCGCCCTGGCGGCCGGAGCGGCCGCGGAGCTGGTTGTCGATGCGGCGCGACTCGTGACGCTCGGTACCGAGAACGTAGAGGCCGCCGAGCTCGCGCACGCGGTCGTCGATCTTGATGTCGACGCCGCGGCCCGCCATGTTCGTCGCGATCGTGACCGCCTGCTCCTGGCCGGCGTCCTTGATGATCTCCGCCTCGCGCGCATGCTCTTTCGCGTTCAGGACGTTGTGCGGAACACCCTGGCGCGTCAGGAGCTGCGAGAGATACTCGGACGTCTCGACGGCGATCGTGCCGACGAGCACCGGTTGTCCCTTCTCGTACCGCTCCTTGATGTCGCGGATGACCGCGGAGAACTTGCCCTCTTTCGTCTTGAAGACGTAGTCCTGCTCGTCGAGGCGAGCGACATCGACGTTCGTCGGAATCTCGATGACGTGAAGGTTGTAGATCTCGACAAACTCCTTCTCCTCCGTCTTCGCGGTGCCGGTCATGCCGCCGAGCTTCTCGTAGAGGCGGAAGTAGTTCTGGAGGGTGATCGTCGCCATCGTCTGGTGCTCTTCCTGGATGCGAACGCCTTCCTTCGCCTCAACGGCCTGATGCAGGCCTTCGCTCCAGCGGCGGCCTTCCATGATGCGGCCGGTGAACTCGTCGACGATCTTGACCTCGCCGTCCTGGATCACGTAGTCGACGTCGGCCTGATAGAGCGACTGCGCCTTCAGGGACTGCACGAGATGGTTGACGAGCTGTGAGTTCTGCGGCGCGTAGAGGTTGTCGATGCGCAACGCGCGTTCGACCTTCGCGACGCCCGACTCGGTCACGGCGACGGTCTTGTGCTTCTCGTCGTACTCGTAGTCGGCGCCCGCCTCTTCGGCTGCGCCCTTCGGGTCGCTCGGGCTCGAGCGGTGCGCGACGAGCTGCGGCGCGATGCGCGCGAAGTCGTGGTAGATCTGGGCGGCGGTCTCCGGCTCGCCGGAGATGATCAGCGGCGTGCGCGCCTCGTCGACGAGGATCGAGTCGACCTCGTCCACGATCGCGTACGTGTGGCCGCGCTGCACGACGCCGTCGAGCGACACCGCCATGTTGTCGCGCAGGTAATCGAAACCGAACTCGGAGTTCGTGCCGTACGTGACGTCTGCCTCGTAGGCCTCCTTGCGGGGGGCGAAGGGCATCATGTTCTCGATGTGGGCCGTACGCATGCCCAGCGCCTCGAAGACGACCTGCGTCCATTCCTTGTCGCGCTTCGCGAGGTAGTCGTTCACCGTGATCAGGTGGACGCCGCGGCCCGCGAGCGCGTTGAGATAGAGCGCCTGCGTCGCGACGAAGGTCTTGCCCTCACCGGTCTTCATCTCGGCGATGTCGCCCTCGTGCAAGACGATGCCGCCCATCACCTGCACGTCGAAGAGGCGGACGTCCATCGTGCGCTTGAACGCCTCGCGGATCGCGGCTAACGACTCGAAGAGAAGCTCGTCGAGCGTCTCGCCGTTCTCGAGCCGCTGCCGGAACTCGGCCGTCTTGCCGAGCAGCTCGTCGTCGGTGAGCTGCTCGAATTGCGGCTCGAGCGTGCCGATGTACTGCGCCTGCTGGGCGAGCCGCTTGCTGCGCCGTCCCTCGCCGAGACGCAGGACCTTCTCGAAACCGCCGTATTCGCCGGGCACGACCCCTAGGGTACCGACTGGCCTCCGGCGGCCACGGCGGGAAATTCCGGCCGGCGGCTACGAGCTCGCGTCAGAGCTGCGCGGCGCGAACCTCCCACAGATCGCCGTCGAGGCGTTCGGCGTACACGGCGTAGTCGGGGCCGCCGGCGCTTCCGGCCTGCTCCAGCTCCGGCACCCTGCCGCTCGACGGCGTGCCGTCGACGGTGAGCTGCGTCTTGCCGTCATGCGACACGAGCTCAAGCTCGTCACCGGCGTCGAAGCTGAAGCTCAGCACGTCGATGCGGTAGGCGCTGATCGCCCAGACGTCGCCTTCCTGGAGCTGCCCGACGGCGCGGTATGGCGGCTTCAGCTCGCGCTCGACGGCCTCGGCGAGGGGCGCAAGGTCGTCCGAGCCCTGTTCCTCGTCGACGATCAGGTCGCCGCTCGGCAAGGCCGCGAACTGCACCTCCGGCCCGCGGACACCGGGCGCGTGCACGGACACGACGGCGTCGAAGTTCGACGGGCGCGGCATCGCGCGCGTCCACAGGCCGAGGACGTTCTGCGCGGGATACGTGCCCGCGTACGAATCGACGATGTCCGGCGCGGGCGGCGCGACCGGCGGCTCGCTCGGCGCGCGGTCGAGCCCCGCCTCGTGCAGGAGCATCTCGTTCAGCGTCTGCTCGCGGCGGCGGCGGAACGGCCACATCAGAGGGCGCTCGCGCGGATCTCGAAGAGGTCGCCGTCGAGCCGCTCCGCGTAGACGGCGTAGTCCGGGCCCTCGCGCTCGCCGCGCCGCTCGAGCGCGGGAAGCGACCCGAAGACCTGGCGCCCGTCGACCGCGAGTGTCGTCGTCCCATCGTTCCGCGCAACCTCGATCGTCTCGCCGTCCGGTGCGTCCGGGAGGGCGATGACCTCGATCTGCGTTGCCTGCACCGTCCAGACATCGTGCACCTGCCGTGCGCCGCGCGCGCGGTACGGCGGCTGGAGCTTGGCCTCGACGAGCGCGGCGAGCGGCTCGAGTGACCCGTCGGGGCCTTCCTCGACGAGGAGCGTCCCGTCCGGGAGCGCCACCCAGCGAACGGCGTTTCCCTCGACGCCCGGTGCCTCGGCGGTCACGGTCTCGTCCCACTCGCGCGGGCGATGAATGCCGTGGATGCCCGTCTCCTGCCACGCCGGCCGCGGATCGCGAGGCGTGAGGCCGCCTTCGCGCGCGAGTTGCTCGTGTAGCGGCTCGCGCCGGCGGAAGAGGCCCACTACACGGCGCCGTCGTCGTGCGCGTGCTTGTCGATCTTGCGCTTCGAGGTCTTCTTGTCGCGCTCCTCGCGGATCTGGCGTACGAGCTTCTCCGTCAGCTCGTCGATGGACGCCTTCATGTCGCGCGTCGCCTCGCGGGCGCGCAGCGTGTGGCCCTTGAGCCAGACCGTCGCCTCGGCGACCTGGTTCTCCGCGACCGACGGGTTCTTCTCGACCGCGAGCTCGACCTCGATCCGCGTCAGCTCGTGCACCTGCTTGTCGAGCTTCGACAGCTTGCGCTCCGCATAGCTCCGGATCGACTCGCTTACCTCGAGGTTCTTGCCCTTGACGTGAAGTTGCATCGCGCGCCTCCTCGGTCGGGAACAATCACCCTCGGTCTAACCCTAATCCCGCTCCGCGAATCGTGCGGGCAAATGTCACGACGTCGACCCGCGCTGCCCCGGCCCGCCGGAGCGCGGCCGCGGCGGCATCGGCGGTGGCGCCCGTCGTGTAGACGTCGTCGACGAGGACGAGCGTTCCGGTGACCGGCTTCGCGTCGAAGCCATGGCGGACATTGCGCCGGCGCTCGGCCCGCGCGAGGCCGCGCTGGCGGCGCGACCGGCCGACGCGGCGGAGCACGGTCCCGCACGGCAGGCGCCACGCCGCGGCGAGCTCCCGCGCGAGCTGCTCCGCCGGGTGATAGCCGCGTTCGAGGCGGCGGCCGCCGTCGGCCGGGACGAACGCGACCGCGTCCGCCGCGGGCCGCGCGAGCCGCTCGGCGACGACACCGGCCGCCGCGCTTCCGAGGCTGCGGAGGCCGTGCTCCTTCCAGGCGGCGACGAGCCGGCGGACGGCGTCCTCGTACGGGACGGCGGCGCGTGCCGACGCGAAGGCGAGCCGGCGGCCGCCACATTCGAGACAGCGCTCGACCGGCCACGCGGTCGGCGCGCCGCAGCGCGCGCAGAGCGGCGGCGTCAGCCGCGGCAGGCCGTCGCAGCAGGCGCGGCACAGCTGCGTGCCGGCGCAGCCGCAGACGAGGCAGCGCCGCGGGAGCAGCAGGTCGAGCACATGACCGACGCTACTGCGCGGCTTGTGTCGAAAGCCTGTCGGCTTCCTCGCGGAGCGCATCCAGCTCTGCAAACGCTTCGCGCCAGGTGTCGGGCGAGCGCAGGTCGAGGCCGAACGGTGCGACGAGCTCGGCGGGCGACGCGGAGCCGCCGGCGGCGAGCAGGTCGAGGTATTTCGGAGCGAAGGACTCCGCGTCTTCGCGGTAGCGGCGGTACAGGAGCAGGGCGACGAGCTGCGCGAACGAGTACGCGTACGTGTAGAAGCGAACGTGGATGAAGTGCGGGATGTACGACCAGCCGAGCGCGTAGCCCTCCGGCATCTTCAGCGCGTCGCCGTAGTACTTGCCGTTCTCCTCGACCCACAGCTCGTTGAGGCGCTCCGTGCCGAGCGAGCGGCCGTCTGCGCGGACGCTGTAGGCGCGCTGCTCGAAGCGCGCGAGCACGGTCTGGCGGTAGATCGCTGCAAAGGCATTCTCGAGACGGTCGGCGGCGAGCGCGGCGCGCGTGCCGGGGTCGGTCTCGTTCTCGAGCAGATAGTCGTCCGCGATCGACTGCGCGAACGTCGACGGCACCTCCGCCATCGGGATTCCCGTCCGGTGCGACCGCCACGTCTGGGCTTCGAGGGCGAGCACATTGTGCGTCGCGTGCCCGAACTCGTGCGCGAGCGTACTCACGTCGCGCAGCCGCTCCGTGTAATTCATGAGGACGTACGGCAGGATCGATTTCGAGACGGACGTGCAGTAGGCGCCGCCGGACTTGCCGTTGCGGGGCAGCACGTCGACGTGGCCGGCTTCGACACACGACCGGAAGATCTCCGAGAGCCGCGGCGAGAAGCGGTTGAACGAGGAGTCGACGATGTCGACCGCCTCGGGCCAGGTGAAGAGCCGCGCCTCGCCGATCGGCGCGTACTGGTCGGCGAGCTCGAGCCGGTCGAGCCCGAGCAGGCGCGCCTTCGCCTCGAACCACTTGCGCGCGATCGGGTACGCCTCCTCCGTCGCGTTCATCATCGCCTCGACCGTCTCGTCGTCGAGCTCGTTCCCGAGGTTCGTCGGCTGCATCGGGTTCGTGTAGCCGCGGAGGCGGTCGGTGCCGAGGCGGTCGCCGACGAGCGCGTCGTAACAGGCGGCCAGCACGTCGGCGCGAGGCTCGAGCCCGTCGAAGAGCGCGGTCACGGCGCCCACGCGGATGCCGCGGTCGGGGCGGTAGAGATACGAGAGCAGCTGGCTGATCGTGTGCGGCTGCTCGCCCTCGCCGGCGTCGAACGGCACCTCGAGCGTCGAGACGTGCCGGTCGTGCAGCGCCTGCCAGGCGGACACCATCGGCCGGCGCGCGTTCAGCGCCTGCTCTTCTGGCTCGCTCAGGACGTACGGCTTCTCCTTCCGTTCGACGCGCAGCTTGTGAGCGTAGGGCGCGAGCTCGTCCGCGGCGAGAAGCTGCTCAGCGCGGTCGTCGTCGAGCGCGATCCATTCGAGGCCGAGGAAGACGAGCGTGTTCTCGATCTCCGCGACGCGGTCGCGCGAGAAGGTCGCGAGGTCGTTCGCCTCGACGTCGGTCGCGGCCATGCTCAGGCGGAGATACGAGTAGACCTGGAGGCGCGACAGCTCCTGTTCAAGCTCGTCGGCTTCGTCGAGCAGCGCCCGCAGGCCGGGTGCGTCGAGCGACGCGGTCTTGCCGCGGTAGCGCGATGCGAGGGCCTGCGCGGCCTCGACGAGCCCGAGCCACTGCGCGCGCGCCTCCTCTGCGCCTTCGCACAGATCGGTGAGGTTCCAGCGAATGTCCTCGGCGCGGAGCTCGGTGCTCGCCACGGGCCGGACTCTAGTCGAGGGAATACGAATCGCGGAAGGGC
>JBGPLW010000032.1:0-13686 GCA_041486645.1 Gaiellaceae bacterium
CGTCACTGCGGTCGCCAGAGCGTCGAAGCTCTGCGTCTGCGCGAGCGCGAGGCCTTCGTCGGCCCGCTGCGCGCGAAAGCCCTCGTCCTCGACGAGCCGGGCCGCCTCGGCGGCGGCGAGCTCCGGCTGAAGCGTGCGGCCGGGCGGGGACGCGACGGCGGCGCCTGCAGCGCGCGCTTCGAGCTCGACGCGCGCCACTCCGTCGACGGCCGGGACGAACACGGCCGCCTCACGCAGGATGTCGGCGCGCGCCGCTCCGTCGAGCGCCGTCCGCACGTGCATACGGCCGCGCAGAGCGCGCGGCACCGGCGGCCGAGACCCGAGCGGCCGCGTCCGCAAGAGGACGAGCTCCCAGTCGGGCTGCGCCGCGAGCTCGCGCGCGAGCGCGCGGAACAGGGGCCGTTCCGTCTGGCGCCACTCGAGCACGACGAGCTTCCGCTTCGCGGCAGGCGCGAAGAGATCGAGGTCGACGCCCGCGGGGACGAGCTGGTACCGCCCCGGGAAGCGCTCGGCCGCCGCCTCCGCCGTCGCTTCGCTCGTCGCGAGCAGCGCGTCGAGCCGCCCGAGCAGGCGCTCGCGGCGCGTGCGCGCGGGCGGATACGAGAGCCGTTCCGGCGAGAAGAACGTCGCGACCGTCAACGCCGACGCGTCGCGCAGCGCGAGATAGGAGAGGCTCGGCAGCCCGGGCTCGAAGCCGTGGACGATGTCGAAGCCGCCCGTCGCGAGCGCGACCGCGAGGTTCGCGCGGACGCCGACCGGGACGCCGATGCGGCTCCGCCGCGAGATCGGCACGGCCGGGCCGAGCGCGACGAACTCCGCGTCGCCGAGCCCGCGCACGAGCGCGCGCCGCCCGGCGCCGAGATCGCGGGCACGGTTCGAGGGCCCGAGCACGGTCACGTGGTGACCGCGTGCGCGTAGCTCCCGTGCGAGCCCCGCGACGTGCTCGTTGACGTCGTGCGGCTGCGACCAGGCGAAGGGGGTGACGAGGGCGACGCGAAGTGCCATCGTTAGTCCGAGTCTAGTGGCGAGCGTCAGGCAGAAGATCGTCACTGCGGCACGGTGGGGCATCGAAAACGAGCCCCGCATCCACTACGGCCAGGTCCGGCCGATCCCGCTCGGGCGCGTGCTTCCGCTCACGACCGACTGCTCCGGCTTTGTAACAGTCTGTTACTTCCTCGCCGGTGCACCCGATCCGAACGGCCGCGACTACGACGGCGCCGGCTACACCGGGACGATGCTCGGCTGGCTGCCGCACATCAGCTCCGATGACGCGAAACGCGGAGACCTCGTCGTCTGGGGCGTGTATCCGGGGCGGCACGTCGCGATCGTGCTCGAGCCGGGCGACGACCCGCTCCTCTGCTCGCACGGCAGTGAGCGCGGGCCACTCGAGATCCGCTTCTCGGACGAGAGCCGCTACCAGCCCGCGCGGGTGGCCTGGCTCGCAGGCCTCGGCTAGCGCCCGACGAGCAGCGTGCGCCCGTTCGGCTCGACCGCGAGCGCGGTGCCGGCGGGGGCGACCACCGCGTCACCCGCCGTGAGCTCCGTCGTCCCGGCGCGTGCGCGGCCGTCGAGCACGAGCACGATCGTCTCGTGGGGGAGGGTCGCGACGCCCGAGGCGAGGCGCACGTGCGTGCCGGCCGTCTCGGCTCCCTCTGCGAGGTCGATCCGCAGTGGGCCCTCGGTGGTTGGCGGCGCCGCGGACAGGCGCCGGCCGACCGGGATCAGAAGGTACGCGAGCACTGCGAGAATCCACACGGCGGCGAGCGTCTTTCCGTAGCCGGCGGTGGCGTCCGCGGCCATGATCGCGACGACCGACATCGATGCGCCGATCACGGCGAGGCTGCAGTTCACCCAGAAGAGCGTCAGCAGTGTGTCGCGGTCGCCGACGAGCACTCGCGCCGTGCCGATGAGCAAGCCGGTGGCGAGGAGCACGTACGACGAGCCCGCGGCGCGGCTCAGTCCTGAGTCGTCGAATTCGTTCCAGATCGCGGCCACCGCTATGAGGCCGAGCACGGGCGCCCCGACGACGAGCGTCAGGCCGAGCACCGGGGCGCGGCCGGCCTCCCTGAGCGACGCGCCGACCGTCGCCACCGCGCCGGCGAGGAGCAGCGTCCCGAGCGCGCCGAGGATCTTCGCGTCGGTGGAGTCGAAGCGTCCGTTGACGACCGCGAAGAGCGCGACCAGGGCGGCGACGACAAGAATCGTCGCCGCCCCGATCCAGAAGAGCCGGAGCAGCTCGGCGCGGCGCACGGCCGGTGCTACGCGGCGGTGGCAGGCTCCGGCGCCGTCACGGGCGCCTGCCGCTTGTTCCGCTCGATGAACTCCTCGGTCAGCTCGTGCGCCTCGTCGTCCTGGATCTGCTGCGGGGGCGACTTCATGAGGTACGAGCTCGGCCCGACGAGCGAGCCGGCGACGCCGTTGTTCAGCGCGAGCTTCGCCATGCGGACGGCGTCGATCACGATGCCGGCCGAGTTCGGCGAGTCCCACACCTCGAGCTTGAGCTCGACGTTGAGCGGCACGTCGCCGAACGCCGAGCCCTCCATGCGGATGTACGCCCACTTGCGGTCGGTCAGCCACGGCACGTAATCCGACGGGCCGACGTGGACGTTGCCCTCGCCGAGGTCGTAGTCGAGCATCGACGTGACGGCGTTCGTCTTCGAGATCTTCTTCGACTCGAGGCGTTCGCGCTCCAGCATGTTGAGGAAGTCGGAGTTGCCGCCGACGTTCAGCTGCATCGTCTTGTCGAGATGCACGCCGCGCTCGCGGAAAAGCGACGTCAGCACGCGGTGCGTGATCGTCGCGCCGACCTGCGACTTGATGTCGTCGCCGATGATCGGCAGACCTTTGTCCTGGAAGCGCTTGTTCCAGTAGTCCTCGCGCGCGATGAAGACCGGCATGCAGTTCACCATCGCGCAGCCCGCTTCGAGGATCTGCTCGGCATACCACTTCGCAGCGGCCTCCGAGCCGACGGGCAGGTAGTTGACGACGACGTCGGTCTTCGTCTCCTTGAGGATCCCGACGATGTCGTCGGTCGGGCCGGGCGCCTTCTCGACGATCTGCGACAGGTACTTGCCGATGCCGTCGTGCGTCATGCCGCGCGAGACCTTGATGCCGGTCTCCTTCACGTCGGCGAACTTGATCGTGTCGTTCGGGTGCGCCCACATCGCGTCGGCGAGATCCTCGCCCACCTTGCCCTTGACGACGTCGAACGCCGCCGTGAACTCGATGTCGCGGATGTGGTAGCCGCCGAGGTTGACGTGCATGAGGCCGGGGACGAACTTGTCGTCGTCGGCGTCCTTGTAGTACTCGCGGCCCTGGAGCAGCGAGTTGGCGCAGTTGCCGACGCCGATGATCGCGACGCGGACCTTGCCGTCGTCGAGGCGCGCGCGCCCGTTCGCGCTGCCGCCCCCATTCGAACTAGCGCTGTTTGCCATGTGTTGTTCCTCCATCTTCAATGAGTTGCTTACGGACGTGCAGGATGCGCTGTGCCACGGTGAACCACGCGGTCGCGGCCAAGAGGTAGATCGCCCACTGGAGCCCGCCCCACGGTGCGAAGACGAGACCTGCCGTGATGACGACGACGCGCTCGGCGCGAGAGCCGAGACCGACGTCGCCGCGCAGGCCGAGCGCCTCCGCCTTGGCGCGGACGTACGGGACGAGGAACGAGCCTGCAACGGCGGCGATCGTGAAGAGCACCGCCACGTCGTTGCCCGCGCGCGCGAACACGAGCCCGATGGCTGCGAGCATCGCGCCCTCGCCGACGCGGTCGGTCGTGGAGTCGAAGAAGGCGCCGAACACCGTCGACTTCCCGCCGGCGCGCGCGAGCGCCCCGTCGAGGATGTCGAGGATCGAGCCGACGACGAAGACCGCCGCGCCGAGCCAGTAGAAGAGGATCGTGTTGCGGCTCTCGAAGGGAACGAGGACCGCCGCGACGAGGCAGAGCGTCACGCCGACCGCGGTGAGCGCGTTCGGGGTCACGCCGGTGCGCGCGAGGCTCGACACCGAACGGCTCGCGAGCGAGCGGGCGCCGGTCGTATAGCCCGCCTTGACCCTGCTGAGGCGCGGGGTCGGGGCTTCGTTCATCGCGTGCATGCGGGGGGCCTAATCGCCGAGGATGATCGCAATCCTGCTATGGGGCGACTATAGCAGGTTTGCGATGGGCACAGCCTCTGCGGGCCGTTCCCGGCGCTTCGTGATCCGTGCGACGACCCCGAGCGAGAGGAGCGCCACGACGATCCCCGCCAGCACGTCGAGCCAGAAATGGTTCGCCGTCGCGAGGACGCAGAACCACACCCAGGCCGGCCAGAGTGCCCACAGGGCCTTCGACCACCAGTGGCGCGAGGCGCGGAAGAGGAAGACGGCGACGATCAGCGCGTCTGCGGCGTGGAGGCTCGGCATCGCGGCATACGGGTTGGCGAGCGCGCCGAAGCCGTGCTGATGGTTTACGCCGTCGACGAAGCCGTACGCCGGGAACATCCACGGCGGCGCCGTCGGCATGACGGCGTAGCCGATCAGCCCGATCATGTTCGCGAGCAGGACGGTGTTGCGGAACCGCGCGAACAGGTCGTGGTGGCGCAGATAGACCCACAGGAGCGAGAGCCCGATCACGGTGAACTCGGAGTTCCAGTACGTCCAGGCGGCCGCCGTGATCAGCAGGTGCGAGGAGTCGGCGATCCGCTGCGCCGTCTGCTCGAGGAAATTGCTCGTGACGCGCTGCTCGAGGTCGATGACGCGGAAGCCGTTCAGCACCGCTCTCGTCGGGTCGCGGTCAGCGAGGCTTCGCACAGCCTGGTAGCTGAAGTAGAAGCCGATCCAGATCGCGATTTGGAGCCCGAAGTGGCTCCAACCACGTGGAAGGACACGACGTCCGGCTGCGACGACAGCGGTCACGGCTCGATTCTAGTCGGCAGCGAGGAGGTCGGGAATCACCCGCCGATGTACGACATTTCGACCTTCGGGAGGGCCGAGGTCTCGGCCGTCCGGAGCTCGGAATAGCGGTCGCTCCGGCGGCTCCAGATGCCGCGGAGGATGCCGGCGAGCTCCTCGTCGGAGGCGCCGAGGCGGAGCGGCGCGCGTAGATCGTGGCCCTTGAGCGCGAATAGGCAGGTGTGCAGGCGCCCCTCGGCTGAGAGGCGGGCCCGCGAGCAGCCGCCGCAGAAAGGCATCGTGACCGAGGCGATGACCCCGATCTCCCCCGCGCCGTCGCGGTAGCGCCAGCGGCGGGCGGTCTCGTCGGGGCGGTCGGCCGCGACCGGCTCGAGCGGATGGACGGCGGCGATCGTCGCCACGATCTCGTCGCTCGAGACCACGTCGTCGAGGCGCCAGCCGTTCGTGTGGCCGACGTCCATGTACTCGATGAACCGGAGCGTGTGACCGGTGCCGCGGAACTGCTCGGCGAGCGCGACGATCCCGTCGTCGTTCGCGCCGCGCTTGACGACGGCGTTCACCTTGACGCGCAGGCCGGCGGCGGCCGCGGCGTCGATGCCGTCGAGCACCTTCTGCACGGGGAAATCGACGTCGTTCAGCGCGCGGAACGCGGCGTCGTCGACGGAGTCGAGGCTGACGGTGACGCGGTCGAGCCCCGCGCGGGCGAGCGCCTCCGCCTTCTGCGGCAAGAGCGATCCGTTCGTCGTCAGCGCGATCTCGAGGTTCGGGATCGCGTGCAGCAGCTCGACGAGGTACTCGACGTTCCGGCGCACGAGCGGCTCGCCGCCCGTGATCCGCACGGTGCGGACGCCGAGCGCCGCAAAGACGCCGGCGACGCGTGCGATCTCCTCGAGCGTCAGCAGCTCCGCGCGCTCGAGGAACTGGTGATCGCGGCCGTAGACCTCCTTCGGCATGCAGTAGACGCAGCGGAAGTTGCAGCGGTCGGTGATCGAGATGCGCAGCGTCTCGAGCGGCCGGCCGAGAGTGTCGAGGATCGGCTCCATGGAGGAAGCGTATCCCCGCAACCTGCTTTCAAGCAGGTTGCAGTCGTCTGTTTCGTCCGGCGTCACCACGACTGCAACCAGGCTGAAGCCTGGTTGCCTATTCGGCCCAGATCTTCGCGAGCTCGACGATCGCCGCGGCCGCGAGGCCCATGTCCTCGACGCAGATCCACTCGCGCTCGCTGTGCGCGTCGTGGCCGCCGGTGAAGAGGTTCGGCGTCGGCAGGCCCATCTCGGTGAGCGCGGAGCCGTCGGTGCCGCCGCGGATCGCGGTCTTCTTCGGCTCGAGCCCGATCCGGCGGACAGCCTCCTCGAGGTTGGCGACGATCGCGGGATGCTTCTCGAGCGTGTCGCGCATGTTGCGGTACTGGATGAACGACTCGACCTCGATCGAGCAGCGCTCGTCGGTCGCAGCGACCTCCGCGGCGACTCCGCGCAGGAATGCGATGTGCTCGTCGAGTAGGTCGTTCTCGAAATCGCGGACGATGAAGCGAAGCTCGACCTCGGAGGAGTCGCCCGAGATCACGACGGGGTGGACGTAGCCCTCGCGCTCCTCGGTCGTTTCGGGGGAGAGGTGGTCCTTCGGGAGCTTCTCGACGATCGCGGCGGCGAGCTTGATCGCATTCACCATCTCGCCCTTCGCCCAGCCGGGGTGGATCGCGCGTCCCTTGATCGCCATGCGCACCTGGGCGCCCGAGAACGTCTCGCTCTGCACCTCGCCCGCGGTCGACCCGTCGACCGTGTACGCGGCGACGGCGCCAAACGTGTCGATCGGAAAGTGGATGACGCCGCGCCCGATCTCCTCGTCCGGGTTGAAGGCGACCTTGACGGTGCCGTGCGGCACGTCCGGGTTCGCTTTCAGGTACGCGACTGCGGCCATGATCTCTGCGACTCCGGCCTTGTCGTCGGCACCGAGCAAGGTCGTACCGTCCGTCGTGATCAGCTCGTGCCCGGCGTGATGGGCGAGCTCCGGCGACTCGCTCGGCCGGATCGTCGATCCCGACGAGCCGAGCGGGATGTCGCCTCCCTCGTAGCGGAAGCGCTGTGGGTTGACGTTCGCGCCGCTGACCTCGCGCGCGGTGTCGACGTGCGCGAAGAACGCAACCGTCTCCGTCTCGTGCGCCACCGTCGACGGAAGCGTCGCCGTGACGTACCCGTTGCCGTCGAGCCCGACGTCGTCGAGGCCGAGCTGCTTCAGCTCGTCGGCGAGCAGGCGCAGCAGGTCGAGCTGCTTCGCCGTCGAGGGGTACGACTCCGAGTCCTCTTCGGACTGCGTGTCGATGCGGACGTAGCGGAGGAAGCGCTCGGCGGCGTCCTCGGCGAGCTGGGCGGCGAGCGCCGCGTGTGTGCCGGTGGCCATGCGCGCCAGTGTATGTAGCGTCCCGCCGATGGCGCGGCTCGACGAGTTTCTCCCGACGTACGACGCGCGCGAGTACCACGAGCGCAAGGTGCGGGGCCGGCCGGAGGATGCGGTCGCCGCGGCTCTCGGGATACCGGTGACACCGGACGCGCTCGTCCGCACGCTCTACCGGCTGCGCGGCCTGTCCGGCGGCGGCTCGGTGCACGGCGCGCTCCGCGGGCTCGGCTTGAAGCCGCTCGTCGAGGAGCCGGCGTGCATCGTCCTCGGCGCCGCCGGACGGCCGTGGTCGCCGCGCTCGCGGCTTGCAGCGTTCGATTCCGCGGGGCCGGGCCAGGTGCGCATGGCGGTCGAGATCTCGGCGGTCGCCGCAGATACGGGATCGCTCCTCTCGACCGAGACGCGCGTTGCGGCCATGGACGCGGGTGCGCGGCGCGCCTTCCGCGCGTACTGGCTTGCGGTCGGCCCGTTCTCGGCGCTCATCCGCCGGCGCTGGCTCGCCGCCGCCGAACGGGCGCTTCGTTGACGGCGATCGGCCTCGCCTGCCTCTCCGCGTTTCTCTTCGGTGCGATGAGCGTCGGACTGCGCCTCGGCCTGAACCGTTACCCCGACGTGGAGCTCGCGACGGTCGCGACGGTGATCGGCGCGCTCGCGGTCGCAATCGTCGCGATGGTCGCGGAGGCGCCGGCGCGCGGGGTGCATGCGCCGCCGGCCTGGCCGTTCCTCCTCGCCGGCCTGATGCAGCCCGGGATCGGGCAACTCTTCGTCACGCTGTCGATCCGCGAGGCGGGCGCGTCACGTGCGTCGGTCGTGCTCGGCTCGGCGCCGCTCGCGTCGGTGACGATCGCGCTCATCCTGCTCGGCGAGCCGTTCAAGTGGCCGCTCATCGTCGGGGCGGTGCTGATCGTCGGCGGCGGCGTCGAGCTCGCGCGGGAGCGGGGGAGGCCCGCGCACGTGCGACGCCGCGGTTACGCCTTCGCGTTCATCGCGACGATTCTGTTCTCCGCGCGCGACAACCTGGTGCGCTGGCTCGCCGGCACGACCGACGTGCCGCCCGGCACGGCCGCGGCGGCGGCGCTCGCCGGCGGCCTGCTGCTGATCCTCGTCGTCCTCGGCCCGCGCGTGCGCGCGCGGCTCGCGTTGCGGCCGATGCTGCCGTTCCTCGGCGTCGGCGTCGTATTCGGGCTCTCGTACGTGTCGCTCTTCGAGGCGTATTACCGCGGCCGTGTCACCGTCGTCTCTCCGCTCGTCGCGGCGGAGTCGCTCTGGGGCGTCGCGCTCTCGCTGCTCCTGATCCGGCGCACCGAGCTCGTTGGGCGGCGGGTGCTGATCGGCGCGGCGCTCGTCGTCGCGGGCGGCGCGCTCATCGGGATCTACTCGGGCTAAAGGTGCCTGGCACCTCCGGTGCCAGGCACCGCTTTTCAAAGGATCTTCGACAAGAACTGCTGCGTCCGAGGCTCGCGCGGCGACGAGAAGAACTCGGCGGGCGGCGCCTCCTCGACGACGACGCCGTCGTCCATCATCACGATCCGGTCAGCCGCCTCGCGAGCGAAGCCCATCTCGTGCGAGACGACGACCATCGTCATGCCTTCCTTCGCGAGCTCCTGCATCACCTCGAGCACCTCGCCGATCATCTCCGGGTCGAGCGCGCTCGTCGGCTCGTCGAAGAGCATCAGCGCCGGCCGCATCGCGAGCGCGCGCGCGATCGCGACGCGCTGCTGCTGGCCGCCCGAGAGCCTTCCGGGATAGGCGTCCCGCTTTTCGGCAAGCCCGACGCGCGCGAGCAGAGCCTCGCCCTGCGCGACCGCTTCGGCCCCGGCGACCTTCCGCACCCGGATCGGCGCCTCGATGATGTTCTCGAGCGCGGTTTTGTGCGGCCAGAGGTTGAAGCGCTGGAAGACGAAGCCGATCTCGGTGCGCTGCCGCGCGATGTTGCGCTCCGAGTCCTCGCAGAGCGTGCCGTCGTCCTTCGTCCGGTAGCCGATCAGGTGGCCGTTAACCTCGATGCGTCCGCCGTCGATCCGCTCGAGATGGTTGATACAGCGCAGGAACGTCGTCTTTCCCGACCCGGACGGGCCGATGACGCAGACGACCTCGCCGCGCTGCACCTCGAGCGAGACCTTGCGCAGGCAGTGGTTGCTGCCGAAGTACTTCTCGACCTCCTCCGCCTTGACGATCGGTGCATCCGTGCTGCTCATCGCTGGTGGGCGTGGGCCGTGATCCCGAGGAAGCGCTGCATCCAGCCCTCGTCCTCCGCGCGATCGCTCGCGCCGAGCTTGCGTTCGATCTGCACCTGGACGAGCCCCCAGATCGTCGTCAGCACGAGGTACCAGAACGACACGGCGAGGAAGTACTCGACGGGCTTGAACGTCACCGAGTACCCCTGCTCGGCGTCGAGGAAGATCTCGTAGACGCCGATGAACGCGAGGAGCGACGTGTTCTTGATCATCCCGTTGAACTCGTTGCCGAGCGGCGGAACGATCACGCGTGCCGCCTGCGGCAGCACGATGCGCCGCATTGCGAGGCCGTAGCTCATCCCGACCGACTTCGCGGCTTCCATCTGGCCGCGGTCGATCGCACCGATGCCTGCGCGGATGATCTCGCTCATGAAGGCGCCTTCGTTGACGGCGAGAGCGACCGTTCCGGCTACGACGACGCCGTCGATCGAGATGACGCCGAAGTTGACCGCGCGTGGGAACAGGTCGAAGCCGAGCAAGAGGTTGGCGCCGTAGTACACGAAGAAGATCTGCACGATCAGCGGCGTCCCGCGCACGACGAGAACGTAGAAGTACGAGATGATCCGGAGCACGCGCCAGCGCGACATCTGGAAGAGCGCCGACGCGAGGCCGAGCAGGACGCCGAAGAGCTGGGCGAGGACGGCGATGACCACCGTGCGGATGAGCGCCTGCGCGAACGCGTGGTTCGGATTGAAGATCCGCTCCTTGAGCAGGTGCCAATCGAGTGCCGCGACGAGCGCGTGCATCGCCGTCCTCTCCCTCGATCTACTTCTTCAGCGCGAACTCGGTCATGTTCCACTTCTTCAGGATCTTCGCCATCGACCCGTCCGCGTACATGGCGTTGATCGCCTTCTGGATCTGCGCCTTGAGCGCGGTGTTCTTCGGGTTGACGGCGATCCCGACCGGCTGCGGCGTGATCGGCTTGCCGACGATCTGGAGCGACGGGTCCTTCGTCGTGTACCAGACGGCGGGCGGCGAGTCGGACTCGTAGACGTCGATGTGCCCGGTCTTCAGAGCGGTGACGCCGAGCGGGTCCTCCTTGAAGGAGATGATCTTGATTCCCTTCTTGCCCTTCGCCTTGCATTGCTTGTCGAACTTCTGCAGCGTCTCGAGGTTCGTCGTCGCGACCTGCGCGCCCGCGACACGACCGCAGACGTCGAGTGGCGTATTGATCTTCAGCGGGTTGCCCTTCTTGCCGATGAGCGACTGGCCGACGCTGAGGTAGTCGACGAACGAGATGCTCTTCCGGCGCGCCGGCGTGTCGTTCATGCCGCTGATGATCCCGTCGCACTTGTTCGAAAGGAGCGCAGCGACGATGCCGTCGAAGCCCGTGTTCTGGAACTTCACGGACATGCCGAGCCGCTTCGCGACGGCGGTGCCGATGTCGATGTCGGAGCCCAGGTTCTTGCCGTTCTGCACGAACTCCTCGGGCGGGTAGCTGATGTCGCTACAGAAGACGAAGGTCTTCGCAGCGGGGGAAGCGGCCGCGGCCTGAACGGCGACCACGGCGACCGCCGCGGCGAGGACGGCCATGAGGGCGAGCCGTCTGAGCATCTATTCGCTCCTTTCGATGGGGATTACGACTCTTTCACACCAATGAGGGCGATGAGACGTTCCGCAGCGCGTTCGAGGTGGGCGGCGAGGGCCGCTGCGGCTGCCTTGCGCTCTCCTGCGACGAGCGCCGTGAGGATCGCGCGGTGCTCTGCGACCTGCGGCGGCTCGAAGTCGCGGTCGAGCTGGAACAGCACGAGCCGGAGCTCGCCCTGCGCACGCTCGTGTGCGGCCGACAGCCGGGCGCTTCCGAGCGCAGCCACGAGTGCGCGATGGAAACGGAAGTCCTCCTCGAGCGCCTCGACGGCGTCGCCGCGCTCGAGCGCCGCGGCGAAGGCGTCGGTCGCGCGCTCGATCTCACCGGTCTCGGTCAGCGCGGCGAGCCCGGCCTGCTCGACCACGAGGCGAAGGCGGAAAAGATCGGCGACGTCGTCGACCGTGAGATCGGTGACGACGACGCCGCGATGCGGTTGGTGAGTGACGAGCCCATGCTCGGCGAGGCTGCGGAGTGCTTCACGCAGCGTGTTGCGCGACACGCCGAGCGACTGCGCGACCTGTGTCTCGCGCAGGTGCGTTCCGGGCGCGAGCCGGCCGTCGAGGATCATCTCGCGGAGGACGCGCTCGACCTGCGAGCCCGTCGTCGTCCGTTCGAGCGCGGGGACGGCTGCGTTCACGCCAGCTCCGCGAGCACCGAGGCGATTCGGTCGAGCGCGCGGCCGAGGAACTCGGGCTCGAAGCCGACCGTGAGGCGGAAGTGGCCTTCGCTGCCCATCATCGATCCCGGGACGACGAGCACCGACGCGCGGGTGCGGATCGCGTCGGCCACCTGCTCGGACGGCAACGTCGCGGAGTAACGCGGGAACGACAGCGCGGTCGCCGCAGTCGACTGCGCGGAGATGAGCGCCGCATGCGCGTCGAGCCAATGCGCGTACAACTCGGCGCCGTCGCGCACGAGCTCGCGCTGTCGCGCCAGCAGCTCGCGCCGCTTCGCAGGCTCGAGTGCGCGCTCGGCGAGGAAGACGCTCGGCAGGCTCGCCGAGATGACGGCGTATTCGTGCCGGCGCCAGAGGTCATCCGCGAGCGGCTGCGGCGCGACGACCCAGCCGATGCGCAGGCCGCAGAGCCCGTACGCCTTCGAGAGGCTGTTGACGCAGACGGCCCGCGGATGCTGCGCCCAGAACGAGTCCGTTTCGACTCCGTCGCGCTCCGAGCCGCGGTACACCTCGTCGGCGAGGAGCCAGCAGCCCGTCGACTCGACGACGTCGAGGATCGCCGCCCGCGCCTCGGCGCTCAGGATCGTGCCGGTCGGGTTGTTCGGGTTGACGACGGCAAGCAGCTTCGTGCGCGGGCCGACCTTCGCCCGCAGCTCGTCGAGGTCGAGCTCCCACGCGCGCTCGTGTCTCAACTGCACGACGTCGACGGCGCAGCCCATGTTCTCGGCGATGCCGCGCACCTGGCGGTAGCCCGGCTCGACGACGGTGACGTGGTCGCCGGGCTCGAGCAGGGTCGAGCAGACGAGTGCGTTCGCCTCGGCCGCGCCGACCGTCACGAGCACCTCGTCCGGATCCGGCGCAGGCGCGTACGTCTGGGCGATCAGCCCGCGCAGGAGGTCACTGCCGTTCACTTGCGGATAGAAGAGCTCGAGCCCTGCGAGCGCTTCGAGGTCGCGGGCGTCGAGCAGCATTCCGAGCGGCGCGCAGCGCACGGCGCTGTCGGCGAGGTTCAGCTCGACCTCGTGCTCGTAGAGCGACTGCCAGCGCTCCATCTGAAACGGCTGGAACGGTGAAGTCGCGGTGCTCACAGCGCGATCGTCCTGCCGATGCCGGCCTCTGCTGCGCGCCGCATCACCTCGGCTGCGACGGAGGCGTCCTGCACGCCGACGCCGCAGAGATCGGCCACGGTGATTTGCATCGCGCCGGTGCGGCCGGTTGCGCCGTCGACGAGCGCGCCGAGCGAGACGACGTCGTCGAGCGTGATCGAGCCGTCGTCGAGCGCGTGATGCGTCTCACCGTTCGCAGCCGCGACGGGCGGATGGTCGACGGCGACGACGTCGGCGCGCGCAAGCACCTCCGTCTCGAGCTCCTGCTTTTCCGAGAAGTCCGAGCCCATCGCCGTGATGTGCGTGCCCGGCTGCACCCACTCGGCGCGGACGACGGGCTCGCGCGACGGCGTCGTCGTGACGACGAGCTGCGACGAGCGCACGGCCGTCTCGACGTCCGGCGCGACCGTGACGTCGATGCCGTGCGTCGAGCGCATCTCCGCCGCGTACTCGTCGGCGCCGCTTCGCGACGCGACGACGACGCGCGCGGGCGTCCGTACGCCAAGAAGCGCCTCGAGCTGGTAGCGGGCCTGCCCGCCTGCGCCGACGATCGCGGCCTGTTCGACTTCGGCGGGCGCGAGCAGGTCGGCGGCGAGCGCGCCCGCTGCGCCCGTGCGCAGCTCCGTGAGATAGCCGTTGTCGAAGAGGATCGCGCTGAGGATCCCGGTCTCCGCCGAGAAGACGAGGAAGAGCCCGTTCGTCAGCGGCAGCCCGCGGTCGGGGTTGCCCCAGAAGCCCGTCGCCGCCTTCACGGCCCAGTAGGTCGAGCCGTGGACGTGCGCGCCTTTCAGGTGC
>JBGPLW010000033.1:0-13649 GCA_041486645.1 Gaiellaceae bacterium
CGACGATGATCCCGTCGGCGCCCGCGGCGACGGCGGCGCGGGCGAGCGGCAGCACGAGCTCGCGCCGTCCGGCCGGATGGGACGGGTCGACGATCACCGGCAGGTGGGTCTCCATCTTCAGGACCGGGATCGCGCTGATGTCGAGCGTGAATCGCGTCGACGTCTCGAAGGTCTTGATCCCGCGCTCGCAGAGGATGACCTGCGAGTTGCCCTCCTTGACGATGTACTCCGCCGCCATCAGCAGATCCTCGACCGTCGAGGAGAGCCCGCGCTTCAGGAGAACGGGCTTCGTCGCGCGCCCGACCTCGGAGAGGAGCGAGAAGTTCGACATGTTCCGCGCGCCGATCTGGATCACGTCCGCGACCTCGACGACCGCCTCGACGTGGCGCGGGTCCATCAGCTCGGTCACGAGCGGCAGCCCGGTCTCCTCGCGCGCCTCGACGAGGATCTCGAGCGCAACCTCGCCGAGACCCTGGAACGCGTACGGCGAGGTGCGCGGCTTGAACGCGCCGCCGCGCAGCATCGTCACGCCTTCGGCGGCGACGCAGCGCGCGGTCTCGAGCGTCTGCGCGCGCGTCTCGACGGTGCACGGGCCGGCGATGAAGCCGAAGTAGCCGTCGCCGATCCGGCGGCCGCGCACCTCGATCATCGTCGAGTCGGGCGAGAGCTCGCGCGAGACGAGCTTGTACGGCTTCAGGATCGGCAGCACCTGCTCGACCCCCGCGTACCCCTCGAGCGGCAGGGCGGCCAGGAGCTCACGCTCGCCGATCGCGCCGATCACGGTCGCCTCGCGGCCCGGGGTCACGAGCGCGGCGCAGCCGGCCTCCTCGAGGCGCGCGACGACGTGGTCGATCTCCTCGGAGGTCGCGGTTGCGCCCATGACGATCAGGAGCTCGGGTGCGCCGGTGACGGACATCTCACAAGCTTAGGCAGAATCAGGTGCCCATGGCCGCGACCACGACCAAGCTCCGCGTCTTCTCCGGCATCCAGCCCACGGGCCGGAAGACGCTCGGCAACTACAGCGGCGGCTTCCGCCAGTACGTTCAGACCCAGGAAGTCGGCGACGCGTTCTTCTGCATCGTCGACCTGCACTCGATCTCGGTCGACTACGACCCGGCTGAGCTCCGGAGCTCGACGCTCGATCTCGCGGCAATGCTCTTCGCGACCGGCCTCGACGCCGAGCGCTCGACCGTCTTCTGCCAGTCGCACGTGACGGCGCACGCCGAGGCGGCCTGGCTCCTCGCGGCCGTGACGAGCTACGGCCAGTTGGGCCGCATGACGCAGTTCAAGGACAAATCGGAGAGCCGGGAGTTCGTGTCGGCCGCCCTCTTCACGTACCCGGTGCTGATGGCGGGCGACATCCTGCTCTACCAGACCGATCTCGTGCCGATCGGCGACGACCAGCGGCAGCACCTCGAGCTCGCCCGCGACGTCGCGGAGCGCTTCAACTACCGCTACGGCGAGACGTTTAGAGTGCCCGACGGGCAGTACCCCGAGATCGGCGGGCGGATCATGGACCTCCAGGAGCCGACGAACAAGATGTCGACCTCGACGTCGTCGGAGCAGGGCGCGGTGTACGTCGCCGACTCGCCCGACGCGATCCGCAAGAAGTTCAAGACGGCCGTGACCGACTCGGAGCGCGAGATCCGCTACGACCCGGCCGCGAAGCCAGGCGTCTCGAACCTGCTCGAGATCATGAGCGTCGCGACCGGCGAGCAGATCGACGCGCTCGAGGCGCGCTTCAACGGCTCGGGCTACGGCGACCTGAAAGAGGCGGTCGGCGAGTCGGTTGTCCAGCTTTTGTCGCCGATCCGGGAGCGCTTCGAAGCGCTGCGGACCGACGAGCGCGAGCTGCACCGTCTGCTCGCCGTCGGCGCGGAGAAGGCGCGGAACGCCTCGCAGCCGACGCTCGAGCTGATGTACGACCGCATGGGCTTCGCCCGCTCCGAGGCCGGGCGCTTCTTCGGCGCAGCTCGGCCCAAGAGCTTGTAGCAACCGGTTACCAACTCGTCACCGCCTCGCCACCGCATCGCGCCCCGTCGATGTCGTAACCTCGCCTGTGGTCTTCGGACCAGGGGACGGTAAAAACCGAAGGGGAGGGCAAGATGAGGAAACAGGTCGTGCTCGCGGTCACAGCCGCGGCGACCGCCGCAGCCGTACTGGCCGGCGTGCAACTCGCGAACGCCGTGAACAACGACGACGGGAGCGGGGACGGGCGACAGGCGTCACCGTCGCTCACCTGCGCGTCGGGGCTGCCGAGCAGCAACGCGCGGATCAAGCACGTCATCTATCTCGTGTTCGACAACACGCACTACGCCCGCGACCGGTCGAACGTCCCGTCCGACCTGGAGCAGATGCCGAACCTGCTGAACTTCCTCAAGGGCAACGGCACGCTGCTCACGAACAACCACACGATTCTCATCTCGCACACCGCGGGCGGGATCCTCACCTCGATGACCGGTCTCTATCCCGATCGCAACGGCCAGACGGTCTCGAACGCGTACGGCTTCTTCGGCGCGAACGGGAACCCGTCCTTCAGCTCGTCGTTCAAGTATTGGACGGACACGGTCGACGGCACCGACAACTCGCTGCCGAACATGGTCTCCGACGGCGGTCAGACGACGACGCCGCCCTGGCAGGCCTTCACGAACGCGGGCTGCAACGTCGGCGGAGTCTCGGCTGCGAACATCGAGCTCGAGAACACGTCGACGGCGGCGGCAGGCGACATGACGCGCGTCTTCGGCGCCGGGTCGCCGCAGTCGATCGAGGCGGCCACCAACCCGACGCTCGCGCTCGCCGACTTCGTCGGCATCGCGATCCATTGCGCGAAGGGCGCGGCGCTCTGCAACACGCCTGACGCCAAGCCGGACGACGCGACGATCGTCCCGGGCTCCGACAACGGCTTCAAGGCCCTTTTCGGAGCGAAGTACGTCAACCCCGCGATCACCGGCGGGCAGCCGTGCGTGAACGACACGAGCGGCAGCCCGATCAAGGATCCGGCAGGCAACTGCGGCTTCCCGGGCTTCGACGGGGCGCTCGCGAAGAACACGCTCGGCATGGTCGCCCAGATGCAGGAGCACGGCGTGCCGGTCACGTACGCGTACATCTCGGACGCGCACGACAATCACACGCTTGCCCGCGCTTCCGGTCCGGGCGAGGCCGACTACATGCAGCAGCTGGCGGACTACAACACGGCCTTCGGGGCGTTCTTCCAGCGGCTCGCAAACGACGGGATCACGAAGGACAACACGCTGTTCGTCGTGACCGCTGACGAGGGTGACCACTTCGCCGGCGGTACCGGCACCCCTCAGCCCGATGGCTCGCTCGCGTACTCGCATACGAGCTGCACCGTGCTGACCGCGTGCCCGGCGAACCAGATCGGCGAAGTGAACGTGAAGGTGCAGTCGATCACTCCGGCCGGTTCTCCGTCGTTCAGCGTCCACGCCGACGACGCACCGACCTTCTACGTGAACGGCAACCCGACGCGCACGGATTCAGCGGTTCGGAAGCTGGAGCGTGATTTCGCAGGGATGTCGCTCGTCGACCCGTATGCAGGCGGCGTCGCTGTTCCGATCACGCAGCGCATGGCCGATACGGTCGAGGAGAAGACGCTGCACATGGTCAATGCCGATCCGAAGCGGACTCCGACGTTCACGTTGTTCGGGAACTCCGACTTCTTCTTCACTACCGGCACTGTCTTCTGTGGTGCGAACATCTGCGTCGACCCGAAGTTCGCCTGGAACCACGGCGACTACCAGGAGGAGATCGGCAACACGTTCCTCGGTGTCGTCGGCCCGGGCGTCCAGCGGCTCGGCATCAACAACAGCGTGTGGGCCGATCACACCGACACGAGGCCGACGATGCTGTCGATCCTCGGGCTCACCGACAGCTACACGATGGACGGCCGTGTGATCACGCAGATCCTCGCGAAGAACGGCGGCGGGGAAGAGCGGCGGCTATCCGACGGCGGGCACAGCGACACGGTGACCGAGCTCGGCAACGTGTACAAGCAGCTGAACGCTCCCTATGGGTCGTTCGGCCTCGACACGCTGGTCGCTTCCACGACGGCGATCAAGAGCACGGACGAACTGAAGTACGACTCGATCGAGACGAAGATCGCGAATCTGACCTTCCAGCGCGATGCGCTTGCGGGGACGATTCGGTCGGCGTTGAACGACGCGTCGTTCAACGGCGGCAAGATCGACCCGAGTCAGGCGCGGGGCTGGATCAGGCAGGCGCAGAGCCTGATCGACCAGGCTCACGCACTAGCGACCACTCCGTAGTCGCTTCACCTCGGAGGGCTTGAGCTCGCGCCACTGGCCGGGCTCGAGCCCTTCGAGCGTCAAGCCGGCATAGACGCTTCGGTGCAGGCGGATAACCGGGTGGCCAACTGCCTCGAACATCCGCCGCACCTGCCGGTTTCGGCCCTCGTGGATCGTCAGCTCGATCCGGCCGGGCGCGAGGCGGCGCACGGTCGCAGGCGCCGTCGGGCCGTCCTCGAGCTCGATCCCCTCCGCGAGACGCTGTAGGTCGCGAGCGTCGAGGTCGCCGTCCACGGTGGCGACGTACGTCTTCTCGACGCCGTAGCGCGGGTGCGCTAGCGTGTGCGCGAGCGGGCCGTCGTTCGTCAGGAGGAGCGCGCCGGTCGTGTCGACGTCGAGACGCCCGACCGGGACGACGTGGGGGTCGTTCGGGACGATGTCGACGACGGTGCGGCGCCCTTGCGGGTCGCTCGCGGTCGTGACGTGGCCGACGGGTTTGTGGAGCAGCAGGTACGCGAGCCGCTGCGGCGCGACCTCGTGGCCGTCGACCTCGACCCGGTCGGTCTTCTCGACGAAGGTGTTCAGCTGGCCCGGCTTCCCGTTGACGCGGACGCGGCCGGCCTTGATCAGGTCGTCGGCCTTGCGGCGCGAGGCGATGCCGGCGCGGGCGAGGTACGCGTTCAGGCGCATGGATAAGAGAAGATAGGTGCGATGCCGCACTACGTCTCGCTCATGCGCTGGACGTCCGCGGGCCGAATGGGCCTTCCGGCGTGGCGCGACCGGGTCGAAGAGGGCGAGCGGACGATCGAGGAGGCAGGCGGGAAGCTCGTCGGCGTGTGGGTGACGCTCGGCCAGTACGACGTCGTCGAGGTCTTCGAGGCGCCCGACGACGAGACGGCCCTCGAGATCATCACGAAGCTCGGCCGCCACGGCGCCGAGGAGACCGAGACCTTGCGCGCGTTCACGCGCGACGAGGCCGAACAGATCATCAGGCGGCTCTGAAAGCGGCGATCGTCGATGCCGTCGCGCTGCTCGCGTTCGTCGCGATCGGCGTGCTGACGCACGACGCGTCTGCGCGCGCGTTCGTGCGCGACGTGCTCTGCATTCTCGGCGCCTGGGTCGCGGTCGCGCTCGCGGTGCGGCTCTACACGCGCTTCGCGTGGTGGCGGCTGGTGGCGACGTGGCTCGTTGGCGTCTCCGTGGGCGTGCTTGTGCGCGCCGCGATCGTCGGGCATCTCGCCGTCGACTTCTGGGGCGTTGCGCTCGCCTTTACGGCGCTGTTTGTTCTCGCCGGACGAGTTCTCGCAACCAGGCTTTAGCCTGGTTGCAGTCGTTGCAACGACTGCAACCTGCTTGAAAGCAGGCTGCTAACGCGGTGCGTGCAGTGCCGGCGAGTCGAGCCTTCCGTGCGAGCAGACGACGGCCTTGAACCGGACGAGGGGATGCGTCCGCTCGTCGGGCGGCGTCACCTCCAGCCATGCCGTCTGGGGCTCGCACGGGCCGCGTTGCGGCTCGTCGGGAGCCGCATTGAGGCCCCAGGCGAGCAGCGTCTCGGCGCGCGCACCCGGTCGCAACACCACGCGCCTCGCACCCGTGTCCGCACCGAAGTAGGTCCCGCCCCAGTGCACGCGCGAGGGCTGCACGCGGTGCTGCGCGTCTTCGAGCCCGAACCCTGCGTAGCCGAAGACGAAACAGCTGTGCCCGCTGCGGTTGCGCAGGGACACGGGCACCTCTGCGTTGCCGAGGCCCACCCCACCCCGGCCGAGCGACACTGCCAGATCCTGCGTGTGGCAGCGCGGCACCGGCAGTGCGGGCGGCGTCGCGATCACGCCGGCTTGACTGCACGGAGATAGAGAAAGAGCGGGATCCGCTGCCAGCGGCGCGTGCGTTCCGTCGCGGTCGCATGCTCTGGGAGATGCGTCTCCCCTAGCTCTTCGATCAGCAAGCCAGCCTTCGTGAGCGCCGCCGTGTACGACCCGAGCGGACGGTGCGTGCTGACGATCTCGAGGCTGATGCGGTCACGCTCGATCTCGTCAGCGTAGTACGACGGCTCGAGATACGAGCCCGAGATCGTGAACGGGCTGTCAGGGTCCTCCCCCTCGAACTCGCCCGCCGAGTTGATCGGGTGCACGATTGCGACGCAGAGCACGCCGCCGGGCTCGAGCACGCGAGCCACTTCGAGAACGGCCTCGTCGAGGCGTTCGATGTCCTGGAGCGACATGAACGCAACGACACAGTCGAAGGAGGCATCAGCGAACGGAAGCTCAGCGGCATCCGCCCGGTGCGTTTCGATGCTGGGATCCGCCTCGAACGCCGACGCAAGCATCGTCTCCGAGAGATCGACGCCGACGACGTCGTGACCTAGCGCTTTCAGATCGCGCGAGAGGCGGCCTTCTCCACAGCCGAGATCGAGCGTCTTGCGACCCGGCGCCGGAACGAGCTCGAGAAAGAGATCGCGATTGAAGCGCCAGTAGCTGACGTCGAGCGTGTCGGTGCGCGCCCAGGTGATCCAGTTCGGCGCGTTCCGCTCCCAGGCAGCCGCAAGATCGGCTGCGGTGGAGCGGGTGCGGCGGACCATCGTCTCGCTACGCGGTGCGCTTCTCCGCGACCTCGTGCAGCCGCTCGCGGATCTGCTCGGTGCTCGCACCGACGTCGTCGAGGCGCGGCAGCTGCGAGAGGCTCTCGAGCCCGAAGACGCGCTCGAAGAGAGGCGTCGTGCGGTAGCGGATCGCGCCGCCCGCTTCGTCGTCGCGGCCGGCTTCGGTGATCAGCCCGCGCTCGACGAGGTTCGCGACTGCGGAATCGGCAGACACGCCGCGGATGCGCGCGATGTCGGGCCGTGAGCACGGGCCGAGGTACGCGACGATCGCGAGGGTCTCGAGCGCCGCCTGCGAGAGGTTCCGCTGCGCCGGCTTCTCGAACAGTCGTGCGCACGCGGCCGCCGCTTCGCGGGCCGAGCGGAACGCCCAGCCGCCGGCAACGTGCTCCAGGACGATGCCGCTGCGCCCTTCGGCGTAGCGCTCGCGGACGAGCCCGAGCGCCGCCTCGACGCGCTCAGCATCGTCGTCCGCGGCCTCGGCGAGATCCGCGACCGAGAGCGGTGCGGAGGCGACGACGAGCAGCGCCTCGAGGGTGCGGGCGAGCTGGTCGAGCGGATTCGATGCGATCAGGCGGAGCGGAGCGTCCACGCAGAAGTCCTTTCATCTGGATTCTCGTTCTCCTCCCCGGCTCGCGCAATTCTGATCGGCGCGAACGGAGCGGACTGTTCGATCGTGATCTCGCCGGAGCGGCGGAGATCGAGAAGCGCAAGGAAGGCGACGGCCTGCTCGATGCGCGAGAGGTCACCCACCTCTTGGTCGAAGTCGAAACGGTGGCGGCGGCGCAGCACGGCGCGGAAGCGCTCGAGGAACTGCGTCACGGGCGGGAAGCGCAGCGCCATGTGTGCAAGCGAGACTTGCGGCGGCTCCTTGGCGAGGAGGCGGATCACGTCGGCGAGCTTCTCGGGCTGCTGCGGCGCGAGCGGCACCTCGACCTTCGGCGCGAGCGGCGCCGGGCCGAGCCGGAAGAAGCGGTCGCCCTCGCTCTCGAGCCGCTGGCGGAGCCAGCCGGCCGCGTCCTTCATCCGCCGGTACTCGGCGAGGCGACGCGCGAGCTCCTCGGCGGCGGCCTCCGGTTCGAGTTCGGCGAGCTCGGCAGCCTCCTCCGGGAAGAGCCCGCGGGCCTTCAGCTCGAGGAGCGCAGAAATCAGCACCAGGAACTCGCCGCAGGCCTCGAGGTCGAGCTGATCGCGCTCGAAGAGGTGCTCGACGAAGGCGAGAACGATCCCGGCCACGTCGACCTCGCGCAGATCCAGCTCGTCCTTCAGGACGAGTGTCAGCAGCAGGTCGAACGGGCCTTCGAACGCGTCGAGGTCGAGCTCGAGCTCCCGGACGATCACAGGGTCACGGTACCCGCGCTACCGGACGCGGCCACGCGGGACGGCCATCGTCGGGCCCTTCGGCACCTCGCGCTCCTTGCGGGGCTTCGCCTTGGGGGCTTTCGGAGCCGAAGGCGTGCGGAGGAACTGCCACCAGACGAAGAACGCGACGCTCGCGACGAAGCACGCGAGCGAGACCCAGAAGTTGATGCGCTGTCCGAGGAAGTGATTCGACGGATCGATCCGCAGCGTCTCCTCGAAGGTGCGGAAGGCCGTGTACCAGGCGACGTAGAGCGAGAAGAGCGCGGGCCGCTTGAACGTGAAGCGACGGTCGAGCCAGAGCAGGACGACCACGCCGATGATGTTCCAGATGAACTCGTAGAGGAACGTCGGGTGGTACGTGTTCGCGGCGCCCTTGCCGTGGATCTCGAGGCCCCACGGGAGCGTCGTGTGCTTGCCGTAGAGCTCCTGGTTCCACCAGTTGCCCCAGCGGCCGATCGCCTGCGCGAGCAGGAGCCCGGGCGCGACCGCGTCCATGAAGAGGCGGACGCTCGCGCCGGAGCGCCGGACGATGAACGCGCCGACGAGGACGCCGAAGAGGATCCCGCCCCAGACGCCGAGGCCGCCCTTCCAGACGGCGAGCGGCCAGTACCAGCCCTGGTGGCTCGTCTCGTTCCAGCTCGTGATCACGTGGTAGAGCCGCGCGCCGATGATCCCGGCGATGACGCCCCAGATCGTGACGCGGTAGACGAGATCCCAGTCGCCGCCGAAGCGCACCCAGCGGCTGCCGGTGAGCCAGAGCGCGCCCCCGATCGCGAGCAGCAGCATCACGCCGTACATGTGGATCGTCAGCGGGCCGACGTGGTAGACGCCGGTCGGCGGCGAGGGGATTGCTGCGAGGAGGGTGCTCACCGGCGCCATTTAACCTGAGCGGTTCCCGGGTCGCGTTACGTGCCCTCTGGCGCGCGAAAAGCGAGCGATGCAAGGACGCAGGGAGCGGCCATGGTTGTTCCATGGGCGCTCCCGAGGACGCCGCAGCGCGAAGTCTTTGCAGCCGCCAGAGGGTGCGTGGACGCGGCCCGGGGGCCGCTAAAGGAGGATCTGGAGCGCGAGGTCTTCGGGGCAGCCGCTCTCGAGCAGGTCGGTCGCCGTGTGAAGGTCGATGTCGAGCCGCGCCGCGAGCGCGGTTGCACCCGCCGGGTCGTACCCGGCGCGCATGAGCTCTCCGGCGCGCCAGCGTTCGACGCGCTCCAGCTCGGTCTCGACGATTTCTTCGGTCGCAGTCATCCGCAGTTCCACCTTACTTACCCTGGGTACTTCGGGAAAACGCCTCGTGCGGTTCACCCCCTTAGGAGTGACTGTGCGAGGGAAATCGCGGCATCTTTCGTGAGATTCGGGCCTTCGAGGCGGTAGGTGGCCCCGCCGGCCTCCCAGAGGAGGACGTTTCCGGCGAGCCGCGGCGACTGGCCGGGGAAGAACGTGACGTGGCGCGGGCCGGAGATCCAGAGCCCGGGCGCCCCGCCGACGGGTGCCGGCTCGATGCGCGAGCCGTCCGAGGCGAGCTTCTTCAGGTAGCCGCCGCCGAACGGGAACTCGCTCAGGAGGACCGGATGCCCGGCGTGCTCGAAGACGACGGAGACGGCGGAGGCGACGTTACCCGGGGTGTAGTGGAGCGGCGGCGGCGGATCGAGCGGCGGCAGGAGCAACCGGTGGATGGCACGCTTCGCGGAGGCGGTCGAGATGACCGGGCCGAGCCCGGACGTGAGCGGCCGCTCGTCTGCCTTCGGCAACGTGTCGACGACCTGGATCGTGACGCCGCCGAGGTGGAAGAAGCGGAGGATCGCGCCGCGCGACTCCGGCACCGCGAACGCGGCTGCGACCGCCGCTGCGACGATCGCGACGGCGAGCGGCCAGCGGCGGCGGCGCCGTGCGAGCGCGAGCTCGAATTGCGGCGTCTGCGGCCAGTCGATCTGAAGCGCGCGAAGCTCGGTCTCGAGGTTCATTCGACCGTCTCCCTCAGTCGCTCGAGCGCCCGCGCGGAGCGCGATTTGACGGTGCCGCGCGCGACGTCGAGCGCCGCGGCGGTCTCCTCCTCGGAGAGCTGGAGCAGGTAGCGGCAGGCGAGCACCTCGCGCGCGTCGTCGGGCAGCTGCTCGAGCGCGGCGAGCAGCCGCGCCCGCTCGTCCGCCGAGAGCGTCGCTTCCTCGGGGGAGGGGGCCGCCTCCCCCGAGGAAGTGCCTGCGGATAGCGCTCGTAGAGCGAGGTGCTCCCGCCTGTGGGCGGAGCGGCGGCGGTTGCGGGCCTCGTTCGCGACGATCTGCAAGAGCCAGGGGCGCATCGGCTCGCCGGCGCGGAAGCGGCCGAGCGCGCGCCACGCCTTCACGAGCCCGTCCTGGGTCGCGTCTTCGGCGTCGGCTGCGTTGCGGGTGATGACGTAGGCCACTCGGAATGCGATCTCCTGGTGCGGGCGCACGAGCTCTTCGTACGCGCGCGCGTCGCCACGCTGGGCGCGCAGCGCGAGCTCCCGCTCGTTCTGTGGACGGCCCTCCACGCCCGTACTACACCGCGGTTCGCGCCGGAGTTCCAGCGCTGGCTACCGTCTCGGGGTGGCGCGGCTCGTCGGCATCAACCACACAGCGCTCGAGGTCGGCGACCTCGACGAGGCGCTTGCCTGGTACGGGCAGTTCTTCGAGCTTGAGTTGCGCGGGCGCATCGGCTCGCAGATGGCGTTCGTCGACATGGGCGACCAGTTCCTTGCGTTGGCCCGCGACGCGACGCCGCACGTCGACCGCGAGCGGCACCTCGGGCTCGTCGTCGACGACAAGGCGGCGGTGCGCGCCGCGCTCGAGGCTGCGAGCGTCGAGCTGACGCGCGCGCCGAACTGCTCGTTCCACGATCCGTGGGGGAACCACGTGCAGGTCGTCGACTACCGCGAGATCCAGTTCACGAAGACGGAGCGCATCCTGCGCGGGATGGGTCTCGCCCTCGAGAAGACGGAGCAGGCGCTCGCGGAGCTGCGCGAGGCGGGTCTAGCCGACTAGCGCGCTGAACGCGTCGAACGTGTCGGCGTTGAAGAGAACGAAGCGCACGAGCTCGACGGGCGGCGCAATCGTCTCGCGAACCGTCTCGACGGCGATCGTCGCCGCCTCGCGCACGGGGTAGCCGTAGATGCCAGCCGAGATCGCAGGGATGGCGACCGTGCGGCAGCCGAGCGTGCCGGCGAGCTCGAGAGATCGCCGGTAGCAGGACGCGAGGAGCTCGGCCTCGCCGTGTGCCCCGCCGCGCCAGACCGGGCCGACCGTGTGGATGACGTGGCGCGCGGGGAGCCGGCCCGCGCCCGTCGCCTTGGCGTCGCCGGTCGCGCAGCCGCCGAGCAGGCGGCACTCGGCGAGGAGCTCGGGGCCGGCCGCACGGTGGATCGCGGCGTCGACGCCGCCCCCGCCGAGCAGGCTCGAGTTCGCGGCGTTGACGATCGCGTCGACCTCCTGCAGAGTGATATCGCCGCGAACGGCTTCGATCATCCGACCGAGGCGGCGGCGCGCTTCGCGCGCGACGTCGCGGTCTGCCGCTTCTGCGCGCTGAGCTCGACCTTGCGGAGACGGATGCTCTTCGGCGTCACCTCGACGCACTCGTCCTCGCGGATCAGCTCGAGCGCCTGCTCGAGCGAGAGCGGCCGCGGCGGGATGAGGCGGACGGTCTCCTCGGAGCTCGCCGCGCGCATGTTCGTCAGTTTCTTCTCCTTCGTCGCGTTGACGTCGAGGTCGTCGGCGCGCGCGTTCTCGCCGACGATCATCCCTTCGTAGAGCTCGAGTCCCGGCGCGATGAAGAGCGAGCCGCGCTCCTGGAGGTTGAGGATCGCGAACGCGGTCGCGGGCCCGCGCCGGTCGGCGACGAGGCTGCCGGTCGGCCGGGTGCGGAGCTCGCCGTGCCACGGTTCCCAGCCCTCGAAGACGTGGTGGAGGATGCCGGTGCCGCGCGTCTCGGTCAGGAACTCGGTGCGGAAGCCGATCAGGCCGCGCGCGGGCACGAGGTATTCCATGCGCGCCCAGCCGGTGCCGTGGTTGACCATCTGCTGGAGGCGGCCCTTGCGGAGCGCGAGCAGCTGCGTGACGACGCCGATGTAGTCCTCGGGCGCGTCGATCGCAACGCGCTCGACCGGCTCGTGCGTCGTGCCGTGGATCTCGCGGGTGAGCACCTCGGGCTTGCCGACGGTGAGCTCGAAGCCTTCGCGGCGCATCAGCTCGACGAGCACGGCGAGCTGGAGCTCGCCGCGACCCTGCACTTCCCAGGTCTCCGGCCGCTCCGTCGGGTTGACGCGAAGCGAGACGTTGCCGACGAGTTCCTGCTCGAGCCGTTGCTTGACCATCGACGCAGTGAGTCTCGTGCCCTCCAGGCCGGCGAGCGGCGAGGTGTTGATGCCGATCGTGATCGAGAGCGACGGTTCGTCGACCTGCGTGACCGGCAGCGGGCGCGGGTCGTCGGGGTCGGCGATCGTCTCGCCGATCGTCACGTCGGGCAGGCCGGCGATCGCGATGATGTCCCCCGGTCCCGCCTCGTCGGCGGGCACGCGGTCGAGCGCTTCGGTGACGTAGAGCTCGGTGAGACGCGCGTTCTCGATCTCGCCGTCGGCGCGGCACCACGCGACCTGCTGACCCTTCGTGATGTGCCCGTGCATGATCCGGCAGAGCGCGAGGCGGCCGACGTACGGCGACGCGTCGAGGTTCGTGACGAGCGCCTGGAGCGGATGGCTCGGGTCGTACGACGGTGCGGGGACGGTCGCGAGCAGCGTGTCGACGAGCGGCTTGAGGTCGTCGGCCAGGTCGTCGGGCGTCAGGCCGGCCTTGCCGGCGCGCGCGTTCGCGTAGACGATCGGGAACTCGATCTGCGACTCGTCGGCGTCGAGGTCGAGGAAGAGCTCGTAGACCTCGTCGACGACCTCGCTCGCGCGGGCGTCGGGCCGGTCGACCTTGTTGACGACGAGCACGACCGGCAGCTGCGCCTCGAGCGCCTTGCGCAGCACGAAGCGCGTCTGCGGCAGCGGCCCTTCGCTCGCGTCGACGAGCAGGAGGACGCCGTCGACCATCGTGAGGCCTCGTTCGACCTCGCCGCCGAAGTCGGCGTGCCCCGGCGTATCGACGATGTTCAGCTTCACGTCGCCGACGCGGACGGCGGTGTTCTTCGCGAGAATCGTGATGCCCTTCTCGCGCTCGAGGTCCATCGTGTCGAGGACGCGCTCGGCGACGTCCTGATTCGCCCGGAAGGCGCCCGACTGCCAGAGGAGGGCGTCGACGAGCGTCGTCTTACCGTGATCGACGTGCGCAACGATCGCGATGTTGCGGATATCCGAGCGGATGGGCATGGACCGAGCGTAGCGCCACGATCGCCTGCGCCGCGACAGGAACACGGCGATTCTGGATCGATCGGCGCGACAGCTTTGCGACCTGGGCTTCAGGACATCGCGCGGTAGAGAC
>JBGPLW010000034.1:0-13377 GCA_041486645.1 Gaiellaceae bacterium
CCCGGCCGGCGTCGGCTACCTCGCCTCGTCGCTCCGGCAGCGAATGGTTCAGACGGGCCACGTCGTCCACGCCCTGCCGGAGCTCGGAACGATCCGCGTCTCCGAGCTGATCAGCCGGCCGGCGGTCTTCTGCAACGGCTCGGTGACGATCAGCCGCGCCGCGCAGCTGATGACCGAGAACCACACGTCGGCGATCCTCGTCCGCGACGGCGACAATCTCTCGATCCTCACCGACGCGATCCTCCGCGAGCGCGTGGTCGGCGGTGAGATGTCCGCGGGGAACCCCGTCTCGCTGATCGTACGCCGGGCGATTCAGGTGGGGCCCGACCGGATAGCGGTCGACGCCGTCGTCGAGATGCTCGACGCCGGCACCGATCACATCGCCGTCGTCGACGCCTCGAAGCGAGTGCTCGGCGTGCTCTCGGCAGCCGACCTCGCCGGCCTCGAGACGCGCAGCCCGTTCGCACTCCGGCACCTGATCCTGAGCGCACGCGACGAGGACGATCTCGTGGCCGCCGCACATCGGCTGCGCTCCCTCTTCATCGCGCTGCTCGACGCCGGCATCGGGCCTCTCGATGTTGGTCGCGTGCTGTCGCTCCAGGTCGACTCGCTCACCGTGCGCCTCATCGAGCTCTCGATCGCCAAGCGCGGCCCCGCTCCCGCGGCCTGGGCGTGGCTTGCCCTCGGCAGCATCGCCCGCCGCGAGTTCACGCTCGGCTCAGACGTGGAGACTGCGCTTGCCTACGACGCGGAGGCCGAGGCGGTCGACGCGTACTTCGCCGGTCTCGCCGATGACGTGACACGCGGGCTCGTCCGCTGCGGTTTCGCGCTCGATCCGAACGACGTTGCCGCGAGCAACGCACTCTGGCGCCTCCCGGCGGCACGCTGGGCCGAAGTCTTCCACGAGTGCCTCGAGACGCCTGACCGCTCGCACCTCATTCGCGCGAATGTGGCCTTCGACTTCCGCCAGATCGCGGGCCCACTCGACGTGACCCCGCCGCTCGTCGCCACGCTCCGCGGGGCGAAGGACCACCCCGACCTGCTGCGGCGGCTGGCCCGGAGCGCCACCGACTTCAAGCCTTCGCTCGGCTTCCGCGGCTCGCTCGCGAAGAGCCTTGACCTGAAGCAGGGCGGGATGCTCCCGATCGCGAACCTCGCCCGCTTCTTCGCGCTGTCGAACGGGATCACGATCTCGGGCACGACCGACCGCCTCGAGGCCGTTCAAGCGGCCGGTGGGCTCGACGCCGAGACCGCATCGGCACTGCGTGAAGCGTTCGAGATCGTGATGCGCATCCGGCTCGACAACCATGCCGCGCAGCTCGCGGCCGGCGAGGAGCCGACGAACATCGTCGCGCCCGCTTCGCTCTCGCCGCTCACGCGTGGGCAGCTGCGCGAGGCGTTCCGCGTCATCGCGCACGCACAGAAGCTCCTGTCCGTGTACGTGCCGCTGGGTATCTAGTGCGAGACGGCGGCCGCCGCAAGCTCGGAGACGAGCGTGTCGGTGTGGAAGCGCTCGAGCGCGAACGGCGCGATCAGCTGCGGCGTCTTCGCCGTCGCGACGAGCTCGGCGAGCGTCGTCCCGACGATCGGGGCGGCCTTGAAGCCGTACGTGCCCCAGCCCGCCGAGACGTGGAAGTTCTCGAGCTCCGTCGGGCCGAGGATCGGGCTGTAGTCGGGTGACAGGTCGCACAGTCCCGTCCAGGTCCGCAGCACGCGGAGGCGCTCCAGTTGCGGGAAGAGCTCGAGCACGTGGCGCGCCGAGTACTCGAGGAAGGAGAGCGTGCCGACCGACTTGTACGTCGTGTAGGGCTCGATCTCGGCGCCGATCAGGAACTCGCCGCGGTCGGTCTGCGACACGTAGACGTGCATCTGCGCCGACACGATGATCACGTCGAGAAACGGTTTCACCGGTTCGGTGACGAAGGCCTGCAGGATGTGCGTCGTGATCGGCAGGCGCACGCCTGCGAGCCCGCAGACGAGCGTCGACCAGCCGGCCGTCGCGCTTACTACCGCGCCCGCCTCGATGCGGCCGCGGTTCGTCTGGACGCCGGTGACCCGTCCATGCTCGTGCTCGATCCCGGTGACGGTCGTGTAGGGATGGACATCGACGCCCGCGCGGTCGGCGCCACGGGCGAGGCCCCAGACGACGGCGTCGTGCCGGATGATCCCACCGGGCGCGTGGTAGAGCGCGCCCATGATCGGCCACGTCGGCGTGTCCGAGAGATCGAGTTGCGGGCAGAGCCGCGCGATCTCCGGCGGTAGCACGACGCGTGAGTCGATTCCGAGCATCTGGTTGACCTCGGCGCGCTCCTGCATCGTGTTCATCGCGCGGTCGGAATGCGCGAGGGTCAGATGCCCGTGCTGCGAGAACATCAGGTTGAAGTCGAGCTCCGCGGAGAGGCGCTCGTACAGCTGCACGCTCTTCGAGTAGAACGCCGCACCTTCGGGTGTGCGGTAGTTCGAGCGGATGATCGTCGTGTTGCGCCCGGACGCGCCCGAGCCGATGTACGACTGCTCGAGCACGGCGACGTTCGTGATCCCGTGATTCTTCGCGAGGTAGTACGCGGTCGCGAGCCCGTGCGATCCGCCGCCGACGATCACGACGTCGTAGCGAGGCTTCAGCTCGCTGCGGGGGCGCCACATCCGGCGTATGCGGAAGACGTCCTTCATCGTCCGAGCCCTCGCGCCATGTCGGTGACGACTTCGGCGACGAACTGGCCGAGCTCCTGCGGGACGAAGAGGCGGAAGCGCTCGCCGCCGCGCCGCTCGATCAACGCCGTCGTCCCGCGGGCGATCGAGCCGATCGCGGGCAGTGCGTCGAGGTCGAGCTCGGTGAGGCGCCGCATCAGGTCTTCGCCCTCGACCTCGAGCGCCGCGAGCGCCGCCGTCATGTCGTACACGCGGTACCCAAGTGCCAACAGCCGGTCGCGCTCGCCGCGCACATCGCCCTCGAGCACACGCAGCGCTCGTCCCGGGCCGAGTGGAATCGCATCGAGCCCGTCGACGTCGCCCCGAACCTCGAGCTTGCCGAGATGCGAGACGTCGCTGAAGGCGGTACTTAAGACGTGGCGGAGCGGCGACACTCCGGCGACGTCCGCCTCGTGCGGCGAGAGAAACGCGAGCCGGCTCATGAGCGGAGCAGCGCTCCCTCGGGATCGTGGAACGGCGCGAGCGTGACGGCCGCCTCGTGGAGCGCGCCGTCGATCCGGATCGCGATCGTCTCCCCCTCTGCGGCGCGCCCTGGCTCGACCCACGCGAGCCCGACCACCCGGCCGAGACGCTCGCTCACGCGTGCGCTCGTGACGCGCCCCGTCGAGACGCCGTTTCGCACCACCTGGGCGCCCTCCGGCGGTAGGACGCCGGCGGGAAGCGTGAAGCCGACGAGCCGCTCGCGCACCTCGACGTGCGGCAGCGCCCACTTGCCGACGAAGTCCTCCTTGTCCTGCTTGACGATCCACGGCATCCCGGCTCCGATCAGATTCGACTCGGAGTCGGTGTCCTGGCCGACGATCACGTGGGCCTTCTCCAGGCGCAGCACGCGCTGCGGCTCGAGGCCGAACGGCCGGGCGCCGGCCTCGACAAGCGCGTCCCACAGGTGCTCGCCGACACTCGCGGCGCAGTGCAGCTCGTATCCGAGCTCGCCGACGAAGCCGATACGAAGCGCGAGGCACGGCACGCCCGCGACGCGAATCTCCTTGGCGTCGAGGTACTTGAACGCGTCGTTCGAGACGTCGGCATCTGTGAGACGCCCGAGCGCGTCGCGTGCCTGCGGTCCCGCGAGGTTCAGCGCCGCGAGCGCACCCGTGACGTTGACGATCTCCGCGTCGTAGCCCCAGATCGCGTTCCACCACTCGAACCACTCGCAGACGCTGTCCGAGCCGGTCGAGGTCGTCGTGACGTAGAAGAGCTCGTCGCCGAGCCGCGCGACCGTTCCGTCGTCCATGATCCGGCCGCCGTCGGTCGTCAGCACGCCGTAGCGGATCCGCCCCGTCTTCAGGTCGCCGAAGCGGTTCGGATAGAGCCGCTCGAGCAGGTCGGCCGCGCCGGGACCTTCGACCAGGATCTTCCCGAGCGTCGAGACGTCGATGACGCCGAGTGCATGGTGCACCGCGCGCACCTCCGCCGCGGCGTCGCCGTACGAGTGCGGCCGCTTCCAGGCGCCGGTCCACATCGTTCGTGCTCCGAGCTCGTCGCTTCGGTGATGGATCGGGGAGCGCTTCAGCGGCTCGTAGTGGCGCCCGGCGAGGAGCCCCAGCTCAACCGGCTGCCACGGTGGCCGCGCGGTCGTCGTGCCGATCGCCGACTCGTCGGTGCCGGTCTCGCGCGCGAGCAAACGGATCGATTGGAGATGGCAGAGCTTGCCCTGGCACGGGCCCATCGTCACGGTGGTGTAGCGCTTCGCGAGCTCGATCGAGTCGAAGCCTTCGGCGACCGCGCGCTTCACGTCCTTCGTCGTCACGTCCTCGCACACGCAGACGAAGCACTTGTCGCGGCCCCCCTGGAGCTGCGCCGATGCCGGGCGCTGCGTGAACTCGCCGGCTGCAGAGCCGACGACTTCGACGCCCGGCGGCAGCGCAGTCGGGACGAAGTTGCCGCGGCGAGGCTCGTACGCGATGCGCGCGCCGGCCTGGGCGAGCAGCGAGTACGCAGGCTGGCGACCGCCGGAGACGACGAGCAGGTCGCAATCGATCCTCCGACCGTCGAGCAGCACCGAGGTCAACCTGCCGCGGCGTCCCTTGGCCGCGAGCTGCGATGGCGACTCGGCGACGGCTGCGATCTCGACACCCGCCCGGATCAGCTGGTTCCTGACGCTCGGCTGCTCCGGGTCGACGATCACGGCCCGCGTGCCCGGCTTGAGCGCCCACTCGTCGACCATCCTCCGGACGGCGCTCGGCAGCATGACGCCAACGAGGTCGTTGCCCGGGAAGACGAGCGGCTGCTCGAGCGCTCCCGTCGCGACGACGATTCTGTCGGCGCGGATGCGGTAGAGCACGTCGCCGGCGTCGACGGGAACGAGGCCGCCCTCGTAGATCGCGAGCGCGGTTGCCGGCGCCAGCACCTCGTACGGGGCGTCGTGGCCGCCGCGATCGTCGACGAGCAGCACCTCGCCTTCTGCAGCGGACGCGGCGGCGCGGCCTGCCGGCCCGCCGCCGATCACGAGGACGTCGACGTGCCGGTGCTCCGTGTCGTACCGGCGGTGCGATCCGTCCTCTGCGACGCGCCCCAGGCCCGCGAGGTTGCGCAGAAGCTTCTCGTAGAGCGGCCAGGCGCGCCGGGGTCGGATCATCGTCCGGTAGTAGAAGCCGACCGGCGTGAAGGGGCCGCCGAGCTTGTCGACCACGCTGAGCAGATCCCGGTCGACCGAGCCGAGGACGTTCTGCGCCCGCACCTGCGCGCCAGGGCGCACGGGCTCGACGCAAACGCGCACGTTCGGAACCCCGTCGACGGTCATCATGCAGTTCGCGCAGCTGCCCGAGCAGCAGAGAAGGCCGCGGGGGCGGTGGTACTTGAAGCTGCGCGAGAAGACCCGCCGTCCCGAGGCGAAGAGTGCGGAGCCGAGCGTGTCGCCGGCGAAGGCGTCGACCGGGTCGCTGTCGTAGAAGAATCGCACCGGCCTCGAGCGGTCGATTCGCTCACCAGGCTGCGACCGCAGGCGCATCAGAGGGCCGGGCTTTCCGGGGCAGCGCTGGTCGGCGCCGGGATCTCGGTGCGGAGGACCTCGTTCGTGCGGGTGTCACGCTCCGCGAGAAACCAGATGCCGCAGCCGGTGCGGTGGTACCACCACTCGCGCTGAACGCCGGCAACGTTGTCGCGGAAGTAGACGTAGTCGGTGAGGTCGCGCAGCGTCGGCTCCGGCGGCGGCCTGCGGGTCACCTCGCCCTGATACCGGAACTCGTTCACGTCGCGGGGCCCGCAATGCGGGCACGAGAGCAAGAAGCTCACGCGATGCCTGGAATCCAGCTCGTTCCGGCGAGCGGCACGCGCGCCATCGCCGCCGCCTCGACGGTGAGCGCAACGAGATCCTCGGGCTCGAGGTTGTGCACGTGCGACTTGCCGCACGCGCGCGCGAGCGTTTGCGCCTCGAGCGTCAGCACGCGGAGGTAGTTCGCGACGCGCCGCCCGGCTACGACCGGGTCGAGCCGCGCGGCGAGCTCCTCGTCCTGCGTCGAGATTCCCGCCGGGTCGCGACCGGCCTGCCAGTCGTCGTAGTAGCCCGCGGCGCTGCCGATTGCGTGGTACGCGTCGTCGAGCTCGGGGCTGTTGTCGCCCATCGCGATGATCACTCCGGTGCCGATCGAGACCGCGTCGGCGCCGAGCGCGAGCGCCTTCGCGACGTCGGCGCCGGTGCGGATGCCGCCGGAGATGATCAGCTGCACCTTGCGGTGCATGTCCAGCTCCAGGAGAGCGTCCACGGCGAGACGGGTCGCCGGGAGCGTGGGGATGCCGACGTGCTCGATGAAGACGTCCTGCGTCGCGGCGGTGCCGCCCTGCATGCCGTCGACGACGATCGCGTCGGCGCCTGCCTTCACCGCGAGCTGCACGTCGTAGAATGTGCGCGTTGCGCCGACCTTGACGAACACGGGCTTCTCCCAGTCGGTGATCTCGCGCAGCTCCATGATCTTGATCTCGAGGTCGTCGGGGCCCGTCCAGTCGGGGTGGCGCGACGCACTGCGCTGGTCGATGCCCTTCGGCAGGTCGCGCATCGCCGCCACGCGGTCGGAGATCTTGTGCCCGAGCAGCATCCCGCCACCGCCGGGCTTCGCGCCCTGGCCGACGACGATCTCGATCGCGTCGGCGCGGCGCAGGTGATCGGGGCTCATCCCGTAGCGCGACGGCAGGAGCTGGTACACGAGCGTCTTCGAGCTCTGCCGCTCCTCCTCGGTCATGCCACCGTCGCCTGTCGTCGTCGCGGTGCCGACCTCCGTCGCCGCGCGGCCGAGCGCCTCCTTCGCCGGCGCCGAGAGCGCGCCGAAGCTCATCCCGGCGATCGTGATCGGGATCTTCAGCTCGATCGGCTTGCGCGCGAACCGCGTGCCGAGCACGACGTCCGTCGAGCACTTCTCGCGGTAGCCCTCGAGCGGGTAGCGCGAGATGCTCGCGCCGAGCAGAAGGAGATCGTCGAAATGCGGCACCCGCCGCTTCGCGCCGAAGCCGCGGATGTCGTAGATCCCTTCGCGGGCGGCGCGCTGGATCTCGGCGATGATCGTCCGGTCGTAGAGGAACGACTCGCGTAGGCCGTGATCCATCAGTACGCCCCTGCATTGTCGATCTTGAAGTTGTAGAGCTGCCGTGCGGAGCCGTAACGGCGGAACTCGGACGGGTCGACGTCGTCGAAGCCGGCGCGTGCGAGAAGCGCGGCGAGCTCGGCTACGTGGTGCTCGCGCAGCTCCTTCTCGACGCAGTCTGCACCGAGCCCGGCAACCTCGCCGCGCACGTAGAGGTGCGCCTCGTAGATCGAGTCGCCGAGCCCGTCTCCGACGTCGCCGCAGACGACGAGGCAGCCGCGCTGCGCCATGAATGCGCTCATGTGCCCGACCGAGCCGCGGACGGCGATGTCGACGCCCTTCATCGAGATGCCGCAGCGAGCGGCGGCGTCACCGTGCACGACGAGCGTGCCGCCGCGACCGGTCGCGCCCGCAGACTGGCTGACGTTCCCCTCGACGATCACCGTGCCGGACATGATGTTCTCGGCGACGCCGGTGCCCGCGTTGCCGTGGACGCGAACGGTCGCGCGCTGATTCATGCCGGCGCAGTAGTAGCCGACGTGGCCTGCGATCTCGACCTCGAGCGGCGCGTCGATCCCGCAGGCGACGGCGTGCATCCCGTTCGGGTTGAGCACGCGCCAGCTGCGGATCGTCGGGTCGTCGCCGGCGACGTCGTGCAGCCGCTGGTTCAGCTCGCGCAGCGGAATCGAGGCGAGGTCGACGACCTCGACGGCTGTCGCGGCGGCCGCGTTCAAACGAGCGCCTTCTCCCACGCGTAGACGACGGACGGCTCGGGCTCCCACAGCCGGGCCGTCGCCGCGCCTGGCAGCACCGCGATCGCCCGGTACTCGGAGGCCATCGCGACCCAGTCGTCGGTCTCAGCGAGTACGGCGGGCTTGCAGGCAATCGGGTCGCGGAGCACAGCGAAGCCGTCGGCGGTGCCGACGAGGAAGGTGTAGAAGCCGTCGAGCGCGGTCAGGCAGCTTTCGAGCGCCCCCTCGAGCGAGTCGCCCTCCCGCAGGCGCCACGTGAGGTACGCGGCGGCGACCTCGGTGTCGTTTTCGGTCTGGAACGCCATTCCCTCGCGGCGCAGGTTCTCGCGCAGCCGGTTGTGATTCGAGAGCGAGCCGTTGTGGACGAGGCAGAGGTCGTGCCCGGTCGAGAACGGGTGCGAACCCTCGGTCGTGACACGGCTCTCGGTGGCCATGCGGGTGTGGCCGAGCCCATGCGTGCCTTCGAACTCGTGCAGGCGGAACCGCTCTGCGAAGACGCGCGGCAGGCCGACCTCCTTGTAGATCTCGATCACGCGACCGGCGCTCATCACGCGAACGTCGGGGAAGTTCGCGTGCACAAACGCCTCCGTCTCGTCGGCGTCGCCCTCGAGCACGACGACGGCGTGGCGCGCCCGCACGTCGCGGACCTCGCCGCCGAGCGCGTTCCAGTCGAACGCGTCGTCGGTCGAGTAGAGCGTGAGCTTGGTGGAGCCGGCAGGCGCGGGCTCGCGGTAGAGCGCGACGCCGGCGCTGTCGGGCCCGCGGTCGCTCATCTGGACGAGCATCGCGGACAGGTATTCGCCGAGCCGCGGCTCGAGCTCCGGCGACTTGCAGAAGAGACCGACGATCCCGCACATGCGCAACGCTCCTATGGAGGATTCCTCCATACGGTAGATCGAGACCCATACGCGGGAGGCCAGAGTTCGCATCCCGCGTATGGAGATTATCTACATGTTCAGAAGCGGGTCAGGTACTCGGTGATCTCCCAGGGCGTGACCTGCTCGTGGTAGCGGCTCCACTCGTCGCGCTTCACGCGGATGAAGTAGTCGACGTAGTCCTCGCCCCGCCCCTTGCCGAGCGCCGCCCGAAGGACGTCGTCGCGCTCGAGCTCCACGGTCGCCTCGTGCAGATTCGACGGCAGGGTCTCGAGCCCGCGGCGGCGAAGCTCGTCGTAGGAGATCGTGTAGAGGTTCTCGCTGTTCGGCTCGCCCGCGTCGAGGCCCTTCTCGATGCCGTCGAGGCCGGCCGCCAGGATGGCGGCGGCCGCGAGGTACGGATTCGCGGAGCCGTCGATCGTACGGTCCTCGATCCGGCCTGGCCCCGGGATACGCAGCATCTGCGTGCGATTGTTGTAGCCGTAGGAAATCCAGACGGGCGACCACGTCGCGCCGCTCGTCGTCGACCCGAGCTTCAAGCGTTTGTACGAGTTGACGGTCGGCGCCGTCACCGCGCTGTAGGCGCGCGCATGCTTCTTCAGGCCGCCGACGAAGTGATACGCCTTTTCGGAGAGCCCCAGACCGCGTGGGTCGTTCTCGTCGAGAAACAGGTTCGTCTCGCCGTCCCACAGCGACATGTGGAAGTGACAGCCGTTGCCCGTCAGGTTCGTGAACGGCTTCGGCATGAACGTCGCGACCATCCCGTGCTGCTCCGCGAGCGTGTGCACCATGTAGCGGAAGAAGATCGCACGGTCGCAGCTGACGAGTGCGTCGTCGTAGAGGAAGTTCTGCTCGAACTGCCCGTTCGCGTCTTCGTGGTCGTTCGCGTAGTTCCCCCACCCGAGCTCGTTGCAGTACTTCGAGACGGTGGTGAGGAAGTCGTAGCGCCGCGTGAGGCCCGCCATGTCGTAGCAGGGCTTGTCGAGGGTGTCCTGCGAGTCCGCGATCTCGATCGAGCCGTCGGCGCGCCGCTGGATGAGGAAGTACTCCAGCTCGAGACCGATCTTGTAGTCGTAGCCGAGCTCCTTCGCCCGCGCGAGCTGGTTGCGCAGGATCGTGCGGGGGCAGTACGGCCAGGGCTCGCCCTCGACGGTGATGTCACAGGCGAAGCGGGCGAGGTTCTGCTGCCATGGGACGAGCGTCAGGCTGCGCAGGTCCGGAATGGCGGCGATGTCCGGGTCGCTCGGCATCTGGCCGATCTCGCCGGCTGCGAAGCCGGCGAAGCCGGCGCCGTCCGTCGCGAGGTCGTCGAGGTGCGCGGCAGGAACGAGCTTCGCGCTCTGACGGCCGTACATGTCGACGAACTGCGCGAAGAAGAACTCGACACCGCGTCCGGCAGTGATCTTCCTGACCTCTTCGAGGCTCATGTCTGTCGCGACGGCCATGTGCTCCTCCCGAGTCGGTGGCCGTCCGGTTGTATCACCGGCTACAGAAGGGGCGTGAGGGTGGAATCCTCCATACCTCGCGCCGGTTCATGTGTGGGGCGTGGCTGCCCCGAGGGCGCTCCGGAGCCGGACGAGCTTGACGGCGATCTCGACCATCAGCCAGTCGTCGCGGCGGAGGTCGATGCCGGTGAGGTCAGCGATCCGGCGGAGCCGCTGGCGCAGCGTGTTCGGGTGGACGAAGAGTGCATCCGACGTCGCGCTGATGTTGCCGCGGCGGCCGAGAAACTCCTCGAGCGTGGCGAGCAGGGCTGCGCCGCGATCCCGGTCGTAATCGGCAAGCTTCGCGACCGCGTCGATCGTCGAGTCGCGGGCGCCCGACTCCATCGCGATCCGCAGGAGGTACTTGTACGCGCCGAGCTCGTCGTAGCTCAGCACGCCTCTGTCGCGTCGCATGAGAGCGGCAGCAGCGACGGCGTGACGGGCCTCCTCGAAGCCGTCGCCGAGCGCCTCCGCGCCGACACAGATGCTGGAGACGCCGATCGCGGCGTCGCTGCCGAAGTCGGCGTGGAGACGCCGCAGGTCGTCCAGCGTGCGTGCCGCGTCACCCTCGCCGACAGGCACGAGCGCGCGCAGCGACTCGTCGCGTCGGTCGATGAGCGTCGAGCGCGCGAGTGAGGCGACGGCTCGCTCGATCGAGTCGTCGACGCGGGTCGCGGTGAGGACGAGGTGCGGCGCTTCGAGGTCGCAGCCGAGCCGCCGTGCGCGACTCTGGATCGCCTCGCCGTCCCGGTGCTCGGCGAGCTCCTCGAAGAAGTCCTTGATCAGGTTCTTCTCGGTCAGGCGCTCGAGCACCTGGATCTTCTTGATCGCGACGGCCGCCTGGTTTGCGACGGTTCGGGCGAGGCCGAGCTCGCGCGTCCCGTCGGCGACGAGCGCGCCGAGCAGCTCGTCGCCGGCGACGAGCGACACGGCGACGCGGGCGGCCCGGCTCCCCCGGCCCACCTCGGGGCCGAGCTCGTTGAGCCCGATCGACGTCGGCTCGTCGCTCCCCGGCGGCTCGGCAAAGCGGCAGAGCAGCCGGTCTTCCTCGAGATCGCTCAGGTAGAGGCGCACGGCGTCCGCGCCGAGCAGGTCGAGCGCCCGGCGCACGACCTCGGGACCGAGCACGTCGAGTGTCTCGGCCGCGGCGACGGCTTCGGCGAGCTCGGTGAGCTGCTCGAGCTCGCTGAGGCGCTGGCGCGTCTCGTCGTAGAGCTGCGCGTTCTCGATCGCACCCGCGACGAGGGACGCACTCGCGACGAGGAACTCCACCTCCGCCTCGGTGAACTCGCGCGGCGCCACGGTGTCGAGCGTGATCGCACCGATCGGGTCGCCGCGCTTGCCATGGAGCGGCACCGCGATGAGCGACTGAAACCGCTCCTCCTCGAGCTCGGGCACGTACTTCACCCGCGGGTCCTCGAGCGCGTTCTCGCGGATGAACGCTGCCCGGCGCTTCGTGAGCGCCCACCACGCGAGGCCCTCACCCCGCTTGAGCTCGATGCGGCCCGCGAGGTGCGCATACGGCGCCGATGCGGCACGCAGGACGAGCCGCTTCCCGTCCCGATCGAGGAGGTACACGAAGCAGGCGTGGGCAGCGCTCGCGTGTGAGAGCAGCCGGACGACCCCTTCGAGGATCTCCTCGAGGTCGAGCGTGGAGCCGACCGCCGAGACGATCTCGTGGAGGAAGCGCTCCTCGACCGCTGCCGTCGTGTGCCGGGTGACGATCTTCAGATAGTGCAGTCCACGCGGCAGGAATGGAAGGGCAGCCCAGGCAACCTCGAAGAACTCGCATATCGTTCGAGGTGATGTGCCTCGTCGCCTCCGATTCGGCAGTGAACTTCATCGAAACGCATGGCGGACGTCTCTACATCTGGATGAAGAAGAACCGCTGCTGCGGAGGCGGCTTCCATACGCTCGGGACAGCGACCGAGGCGCCGCCGACACTCATCTTCCGCCGCGACGACGAATGCACCAACTTCGCGCTGTTCGTGCCGGAGACGCTCAGTCGGATGCCGGACGAGCTCCATGTCGAGCTGCGCCGGTTCCCGCGGCGCGTCGAGGCGTACTGGAACGGCTGCGCCTGGGTGGTCTGAACCGTCGCAAGCTGCTCGGCCGTGGTCAACCCGTCGGATGCGGCTCTCAGCCTGTTGCGACAGCGGCGGCGTCGAGCAACTGCAGCACCTCGCTGTCGTCCACCTGCGGGAAGTGCGCGTACCAACCGGCGACGGCGAAGAAGCGGGTCGGCGTGTAGAGCGCGACGACGTCGTCCACCTCCCGGCGCAGCTGCCGGGTGCTGTCGGCCGCGGCGACGGGCACGGCTGCAACGACGCGCGCGGCGCCGGCAGCCTTTGCCCAGCGAGCTGCAGCAATCATCGTCGCGCCGGTGGCGAGACCGTCGTCGACGAGGATGACCACTGTCCGCACGAGGCTCATACTCGGACTGCGGGCATGAAGAACCCCGTCGAGGGCGATCGCCTGTGCCCTCGCCGTCTCCACGGCCTGCGCCAGCTCTTCCTCGCTGAGTCCGTTCGGGCCGCGGACGTAGACGCCGTTGCCGGGCGTGACGGCGCCGAGCGCGTACTCGGGCTGCCACGGATGGCGAACCTTCCGCACCGCAACGACATCGAGCGGTGCATCGAGGGCGCGTGCCACCTCGGCCGCGACCTGCACGCCGCCCCTGGCGAGGCCGACGACGACGCAATCCCGGCCACGCTCCGCCTGGAGGACGTCTCCCAACTGACGCCCGGCATCGGCGCGGTCGAGGAAGACCGGCTCACTGTCGTCAAGCACAGCGCAACCATCACCCGGCCGGAAGCGGGGGCAATCCGCGCAAAGCCTGATCGTGCTTGCGAGGAACCCGCACACCGACGGCAGCGCAACGCCGCCGCGAAAGGATGAAGATGGTGCCAATGGCTCTTTTCGCCGCTTTGATCAGCGCTCTCGCCGTGACGTCGCCCCAGGTGACGCTGACGGCGCCGGGGCACACACCGAAGATCAACACCCACTGGAACTACGTCGTCCGCGTGACCGAAGGAGGGCG